>CACZTA010000224.1 GCA_902783935.1 uncultured Lachnospiraceae bacterium
CTGACATATCCGCATTTGTAAAATGCAGGCTGTCATTGGCATGAAGCGCATCCCCGGGGCATTCGATCTCAATATTTCCGCCGCTGATCACAAGCGAATCATTGCATTTTATCCCATGCTTAATCCCGCCGCCCACATGCAGCGTGCCGGTACCGTTGATCGTCAGATCATCCCTCGACCAGAGTACGCCGTTCACATTTTGAGCAAGTGCCTGTTCATTGTATTTATCCCCGGCTGTCAGGTAATTTACAGTCCCCTCTGCCAGTGTCAGAAACACTTTGTCAGCCTGTTCAACAGCAAATGGAGCATTATCGGAACAATGCACACCGGCTGAACTGAGCATGACCCATACCTTTGAAGACTTGTCGGCATCCACAATGATTCTGCCTTCCTTAAGTTCACCGGTAACCAGATAGTACCCGCCGTTTTTGATGACCACGCAGTCATCATAAAAGTAGGCGCCGCCTCCGCTGACCGAAGCAGAATTGCCTTTAAGTGTGATCCGGACCGCCCGGGACGTATCCCAGCTGCCATTCAGGTCATTGTCGGTATAGTATTTATTCCCCGCATCAGCTCCTGCATTTTCATCTGCCGCAGGCCGGATACCCAAAGTCTCTCCGTACATGAGCAGGCACGTCAGCAGAAGCATCAAGATCAATCCAATCAGGCAGATAATATCTGTTTTCCTGCTTGAAACCATAAGTTCCTCCCATTTGTACGAGTGAAAGGCCTAGTAAAGCCAGAATGCGCCCGCCTCAAGACGTTCCTGCGTCCAATCCTCCGGAATCATACGGAGCAGGCCGGCGAAGGAGTTGGCTGCTTTCCGTACATCCGGATCGCTTGACTCACAGAAACCGTGAATGTCATCCAGTGCCCGGTGGATATTGTGGGCGATCGGGTATTCCGGTGCAAACAGGTCATGTTCGCCAAAGCGGATGTACAAAGTTTCTTTTTTGTAGTCTCGAAGAAGCCCTTCTATCTCCGGGAGGGTGATCATCTGTCCGGTTTTGCAGAAAAAATCCGTAATTTCCCAGTTGTCGGAGGTGATTTCTGCAAAAAGGGCAATACAGTACCTGCCCGGGCTTTCATACAAATATGTCGTCCCCGCCCAGCCCATCTGAGCCGGAACAATGGCGGGAATGTGATCCCCTCTCTCATCTGCCTTCATCGAAGCGGCAGCAGAAGTATTCAGATCATCCAGAAAGACAAATCTGCCGCAGCCGCCTGCTCTGTTCAGGAATTCGACGGGTTCGGCATATTTCTCAAGTGCCTGAATCAGGATCTCCCCGGTCAGCCTCGGTCCGCCGGAGTTTCTCAAAGCAGAGATCAGGTTTTTGCTTCCGGTGCCCCGGCACATCTCTTCCCAGATATAATCCGGCGCTTTGGGATCAACGGGATCTGTAATCGGAGAAGCCGGTTCCCACGATTGATCTCCCGCCAGGCAATACTGCTTATTATCACGCCATTTTCTAACAGAAAATACCGCGGCAGCGGATGTCATCTGGGCTGTGGCTGTATAATGAAGAGACAGATAGTATTCCTCTCGACGGCCCTCCCTTTGCCGATGGGTCTGCAGCAGGCACAGCGGCGAAAGTGTTTCGCCGGGAATAAAATCTTCAGAGAAAAAGACAAAGAGACCAGTAGAGGGAACCATGGGATAATTCAGAAGGCCGGCAGACCGTCTGATCTTGCAGATACCGGGACGTTCGCGCAGAAGGATATCCAGCTTCTCCGGATGCGTACACTTTGTGCGAATATATGCAGCGCGAAAGATCGCTTCGATACCTTCCCAGCAGATGTCTTCTTCCCGGGAAAAATCGGTCTGAGACTGTTTTGGATCTGACATGTCCGTAATTCCTCCGTCACCCGGTTTACCTAAAAACCTACGCTGTTCCTTATGCTTTCCCAATCGAAACATCTTTTGTAGTTTTCATTCGGAAACTCACATTCTCTGTTCCAGGGTCTGTCAAAAACACATACTTTCAGGTTCGGAAGATGGCTGAAAAACCTGAAGGCTTTGGCTGAATCTTCCACGGCGTAATCGAACGTCATCTTATAATAATCTTCCAATTCGAGGTTGAATTCACTGTTCTTAATAAAACTGTCCCTGCCGTATTTATTCAGACAGTACAGCCTGACGTTCCCAAGTCCGTGATTATCAAGCCACGATCTTGATGGTTC
>CACZTA010000225.1 GCA_902783935.1 uncultured Lachnospiraceae bacterium
GTCGGCTGCGCGCTGCTTCTGCTGGCAAATACAATTATCCGAAGGGTCGACGAAGACAGCGCGCTGGGATGAGTAAAAGAAGCTTTGTGCCATTTTGGGAAACATGATATTCTATACGCAAGACATCAAAGCGTTGACCGAGGATAGCAGAATGGACTGCAGAGCCAATATGACAATCCAGCGAGTGACCGACTCCCCAGAGTGGGTCGAAGATCTGCCCGGAGCGCAGGACGCTGAACAGCTGTTTGTGGTGGCCGGACTGGGCATGGATAAGACTACGGCGACGATATCGATGCACCAGCGCGACGGCGAAGGGAACTGGAAGCAGATTCTGTCCACACCCGGTTTTGTGGGTAAGAAGGGACTGTGCCTGGATGAGGACCACGCGGAGGGCTGTGCACAGACGCCCATAGGGGTATATCACTTCAATAAGGCCTTCGGTATTGCTCCGGATCCCGGATGCGCGCTCGACTACATCCAGGTGGATGACGATATCTACTGGTCCGGTGATCCTGACCAATGCTACAACGAAATGGTCAATATCAATGATTATCCCGATCTGCTCATGGATGACAGCGAGCATATCACAGATTATGAGTATGAGTATCAGTATTGCCTGAATATCAGTTTTAATGAGGAAGGGACACCGGGCCGCGGCTCCGCCATCTTCCTGCACTGTATGGGGCAGATCAAGCCTTATACCGGCGGATGCGTGGCGATTCCGGAGAACATCATGAAACTCGTGATGCAGAATGTCCGGGAAGACTGTGTAGTGGTGATCGGTACGCTTGAGACGCTGGCGCCGCCGCTCTGGGAAAAACTGGGGCTGTAAATGGACATGCGGCATATCGGAGATAAGGGTAATTCTGAGGGCAATGCCTGGATGCCGCTCATAGTGGTTGCTGCCGCAGCCTTCATAATCTGCGGTGTCGGAGATTTGCTGCCGGGCATGTCTATGGGAACCGGTATCATTGGCGTTATCCTGACTCCGGGAGCAGTCAGTGGACTGCGGGAAGTAATCAAATGATCAGGAGAGGCCGGAAAAGCCTGAAATAAAAGGACTTCCATCACCGGAGCGGCTGTGCTCCGTGTGATGGAAGTCCTTCTTTAATTATGGAAAGCCGGGGATCCGATCTGATTTCACATCCCGTCGATGACGTATGTGTCAATATCGGGATCGTCAGAGATCACAAGCTTCGAGGCGTCTTCTTCGCGGACAATTTCCACGAACGTTTTTCCCTGATTCAGCTTAATCTCATTTCCGTCCATATCATAGTAGCGGGTTACATTGAAGTCGCAGTCGCGAATATCGAATTTGTAGTTCGCAGCGGTCACGGTGTCAATGATCGGATCAGACGCATTCCAGTTCTCCTTCTGCCAGGTGATGCGCTCTGCTTTTCCGTTTGTGATGTACCAGCCTTCACCGGCTTTCCCCTCATTGACGGGATCCGTGAATATGTACTTTCCATCGAAGGAATAAGAAGGTCCTATCTGAATCAGGATATTCTTGAATGCGAGCTGTTTATCGGTCAGGTGATCCACCTGGGGATCGCCAAACTCTGAGCGGTAGTAGAGCTGGTCTTCCTCGTTATAGTCAAATCTGGCGTGATTGCTGACGAAACCCGGGATGACGACAAGCGCGTCTTCTCCGTCTTCAGGGCAGATGATCTCGTTGTCCGAGGCAAACTGGTAGTGTCCCTTATAGTCCTCAGGATAATCGGTGCCCCAGCCGCACATCTCGAAAAAGCTGTGAAGCATATTATAATTTGTAAAAATGCCCGTGACGCCGCTGTGATCCCGCTTGTATGCGCTGCTTCCGTCAAGCAGGCTGTACACCTGCCCGTCCTCGCCATAGGGGAGTCCCGCGACATCAAAGGTCTCAGGCATCTGAAGGATCTGGACGGCGTAGATAACCTGACCGTAATGGCCGTAGAAAGCCTTGAATTCCCTGGAATAGTAGAGGAACTGCGGCCGGCAGGAACGGATCGGCATGATCATATCGGGTTTTTTATAGTCCTCAAAGAGTGCCTCAATTCGGGTGATTCCGCCTTCCACCCTTGCCTCGTACATAACATCGGCATAGCTTGTTCCGCGCTGCCATTTTACCGCCTCGAGATCATTTTCAATCATGAGGGCCATGGGGCGCGCCCGGCCGATCTCAGTCGGGACAATCATGCCCGTGAGATAACTGCGGCACATCCCTTTAGGAAGAGCTTCCTCATCACCGGCTGCCGGCTCCGGTAATTCGGCATCACTGCCGGAAACCGGTTCGGCTGCCTCCGCATCAGATTCTTCCTGGTTAAGAACCGTGGAATCCTCATGCAGGATATCAAAATCAGCGGCTTGAATATTGACAGCAGAAGTCATGATGAGCGCTGCCAGAAGCGGCGCAAAAAGTTTCTTCTTCATCTTATCACCTCCAGATAGAGTGTATTTTTGTTTATCTTTATTGTAAGTAATTACATGCCGTAAAGGCAACTATGAAAATAGAAAATAGAAGCTTACGGACAAGGATCTGTTAGATGATGTTCTGAGTATGATAAAGTAATTACATAAGAATTTTCAGAAATGATTAAAAGGGAGTTATTATCCATGTTGGAATACTATGAACCGCGCCTGGAGTTATCTTCGCCTGAACATTTTATTGCCATGGGCATAATTGTCTCGCTTAATGAGCAGGTGGATGGGGAAATACTGCGATCAGTGATCGAGGAACTGCGTGTGCGTTTTCCGTATTTTTACGTCAGGGCCGCCTGTAAAGGAAGCGACGTCATTACAGTGCCGAACCCTCTCCCGATGACAGTTCGGAACACCTGGGAACCTTTTCGTGTGACGAATTTGTGATATATACTGCGATATACTTCATACATAAACATTCAAGCACATCAAATCAGATAGAATAAAGGAGA
>CACZTA010000226.1 GCA_902783935.1 uncultured Lachnospiraceae bacterium
CTTTTCTTTTGAAAAGGTCCGCTCATGCCTTTTTACCGGATTTTTTGACCGTTTTCCGATTCGATCAGGCTGTCTGTTCAACCGTCAATATATCTGATATTCTTCTGATATTGAAGCCAGAAGCCTTTATATTCTTCTATGGACGCCTGCATTACAGCAAGAATATGACGAAGTATTTTCGGTGGGACTTGACTGTTATTATTCGCCAGTTTGAAAGAGTCATTCCTCAGGATCCAAATCTTTGTAGCATTTTCGGAAGGTCTGCCTTCAGCAATATGAAAATGAATTGGTTCATCATTCTCATTTGTCCAAAAGAAAACGTACCATCCATTATATCTGACATATACCGGCATCAGACCGCATCTCCCATCTGGTCAAGAGACCTGAAGTAACAAACTGTAGGGTAGATTCTGTAAAAGTCATCCAGAAAACGCTGAGTCTTAGCGATGTCTTCCGAAAAATTATTATGTAGAATCGAACCATCATTTGAGATCAGAATAGACATAGCGGTATCTCTTTCCTCGAACGCAACATCCGTATCTGTATAGGTAATCATTATTCCGTTTTTTTCACAGTATTCACGTCTCATAATAACGCCTTGTCTCCATCAACAGATTCCTTTTTTCTGTTTCATTATACCTGTTGAAGCTCACTAGAATCAACTGAGAGTATCTTTCAGTTCCGCCTATTTGTCGAACAATTCTCTCTATCTTCCGCTTCTACTGCGCTTCCTTTTTTATCATATCAGTTTTCCCTTTTTTCCAAACAGTTCTCAGTATAGGCAACAGCATTCAGAATTGAATTGCGAAGTCTGGTCGTCTTCTTTGACAAGCCGTTCAGCGATTTCCATCACAGACCACCAAAACCGAATTTCCGTATATACTTTTGAAAACGTCCCTTCATCGTTGGCAAGTCTGGTGTAGGGATCCTCTTCACCCTCATGGACCAGATGGGACATCGACATAAGCGCCATGAATACCTGGCTCGGCGTGCTCAGACCACTGGTATGATACAGACCGATGGAGCGGCTGTCCGCCACCACCCTGTCCAGAAATGGCAGTTCCTCCGGTTCAGAGGTCACTATCGCATATTCGTCATGCAGGAAATCTTTGTCCTCCTGCGGCAGTTCGTCCAGCAGTCTGTCGCAGACGTTGTCCCGGTTCATGGCGATCAGACCGACACGCCAGCCCGTGACGCCGTACAGCTTGGAGAAAGAATAGACCAGAATGGTATTGTATGGCAGTACACTGTAAACTGTCTGGAAATCCTGCACGAAGGTTCCATATACATCGTCTGTGAGAATGATCAGGCCGGGATTCTTCTCCACCACCTGCACCAACCGCCGCAGCGTCTTCTCAGAAAGCGCATGCGAAGCCGGATTAGAAGGATTCACAATAAAGAAGGCTTTCACACCTGGGTCTTCCAGCTTCGCCAGCTCCCTCAGCAAAGCATCCTTATCCAGGCCAAGCACCTCCGTGCAGTATCTGACCGAATCGATCAGAAAAGCGTCCGTTTCCTCTTCGGGATCCATTGCGGCGTCAAACCGCTCACCGATCCCTTCCTGCTGCGCATGGCCGGCTGTGATCTCGAATGCACCGATTGCTTTTTTCAGCTGTTCTTCCACTTCCTGCTGCAAGGTGATCGCTTTGCTTCCTTCTGCTTCTTCAGAGGCAGACGCCGTGCCGGCAGCGGAAAAGAAGAAAGTCGCCGTGATCGGCGGCGGCCCGGCGGGCCTCGAGGCCGCGACGACCGCGAAGAAGCGCGGGCACGACGTCACTCTGTTCGAGAAGAAAGGAGTCCTCGGCGGCCAGTTTGTCATCGCCTCCTATCCGCCGTGCAAGCAAGATCGTGAATGCGATTGCGGACGGAAGAAAGGCCGGTCTGGCGATTTAAGAAAGAGCGGCGGTTGTAAATCGCGATCTCCGATCGCGATTTACGTCAGTCCGTTTGTTCCTCCATAAGAACATAGTCTATACTCTTCCGATATTCATGCGTTTCCGGAAGATCCATCATATATGCGATCGCAAGTATCGTCAGAGGCAGTGCCATAGCCAGCATGGCAAAGGCCACAAGCAGCATCATAAGACTGAAATCCGACGTGCCGATACCGGCGAGCGCAAAAAACAATACCACAGCTGCCCATAAAGTCAATGAGAGAATTCCATAGGAAATGATCAGACCGCGAATGTGCTGAAGTGTCCGACAGGCCGACCGACGGGCGGCTTTCGTTTCATCTGAATAATCAGCCGGATTATTACATTCCGGATTCTCCAACCCGTCAGTCATCTCTCTGGACGCCTCCCTGCCCGAAAGCACTGCAGATCGGACGCCATAGCAGCTGACTGTGAAAGACAGGCCCAGGGCGAGCAGTTTCAGCGACATGCTGAGTCCTTTTATGCCAAATACAATCGGCGCGGCAAAAGCCATCACAATACAGGCAAGCGCGCAGCCCCCTAAGGCAATCATTATTCCGCAATACACGGCGCTCTCTCTGCGCACGTGCTTTATAAGAAATGTTTCAAAATCCCGATCAAACATGTTGTCAGTTCCTTTCTGCACAGATCAGTCAGAGAACCGTCCCCTGATTGCCCTTTTGGATTCCTCATTTCAGACGGAGAGCGGTTCCCTGTGCCTGACTTGCTGCAGCCGTCCCCTTAAGGATCGCATCCGGCACATTCCCTGTTTTTAAATGAAGGCCATGGCGCTGCACAGCCAACTGCTCCATACACGCATCCATCTCTTCCCGAAAGCCTTTCTGTTTCAGATACGTGGAGCCTTCAGCTGTGATCCATACGGGCCGCTCCGGTGAAGTACCTGTCCCGGTGCGGAGCAGAGCGGCTGTAATGACAGCGGCGCAGATACGGGCGCTCCGCTTCGTCATGAAATCACAGACGGCGGCGATGACAGCGCGGTCGCGGTCGTTTGTACACGCGCGGGCGATCCGGTTAAGGCCATACGGCTCATTGGAAAACGCGCTGATATCTCTGGTTGTGAGCGCCGTATCCGGGAGACCGGAGAGGATGACGCGCTCAGAGAGCGCCGCGCGAAGAATGCAGGTCATGAGACCTCCCTGATATCCGCCGGAAACCATCTTTTCCAGACGGTCGCATCCCGGATCGATCAGAGTGCTGTCAAATGCGTCGTCCAGATCTCCGGCGGGCACGCAGGTGTAAGTCCCGGCTTCTGTGTTAATCCAATCCCCGGACATTTCCCGGTAACACACATTCATGCCGGTGCCGTAAATAAATCCGATATAGCTGCTGAAGGCCCCGGCCTCTGCCATGACGCCTCCGAAGGCAGCAGCCGCGGTGTCATTGATGACCGTGATGCGTTGTGAGTGCAGCAGGCCGTGTACCGCGAGGGCGGCGCGGAAACTCTCCCCGACTTTTTTGCCGGGCATATCCGGCACCTGCAGCTGTTTGCCGCCGGCGAGGATCACGGCATCCCGGCCTTTCTGCGGAAGCGCGGCGAAGGAGAAGCAGATTCCGATTTCGTTGAAGGTGAGGTTTTCACGGCATTTTTCGACGATTTGTCCGAAGAAACGGGCGGTATCCGTCGGACGATCCGTGCCCGGTGTCGGGAAGGAGAGCCGGTTTTGAATCTGACAAAGACCTTTTGGACCGATTGTCAGAACGGCACAGCGCACATTGCTTCCGCCGATATCCAGCACGGAAATACACACATCACCGGAAGGCGCGCGATAGTCCCCGGTGAAACAGGGAATCATGCGCCCGGATGACGCGCCGGCGCGCAGATCTTCTTCCATGGCTGCCCGGAGAATGCACAGAATCCGCTCCATATCATAGTCTTCATAATACATGCCGTGCTTCCTTAAGAAGGCAGCTGCGTCATCTCGTGCCGCAGGTTCCGTCATCGGGGGATCTGCGGTTTCATTTCGTGGGTCTGTCATCGGCGATTCCTTTCATTTACATCGTCTTGTCACCGGCAATTCCTCTCATTCCTTCACGCCGCCTGCGGTCATTCCCATCACGATGTATTTCTGGAAAATGATGGTGATCATCACCGGGATCAGCGATCCCAGAATGCCGGCCGTGCTGATCATGCCGTAGTCGATGGTGAATTTCCCGTTAAACTCCTCTATGGCGATCGTCATGGTTTTGGAGGACAGCGAGGAGGTAAAGATGAGCGCGTAGAAAAATTCGTCCCAGCTCATCAGAAAGGCGAGGATTCCCGCGGCGACGGCTCCCGGACGGGCGATGGGAAGAAAGATGTAAAGGAGCGTCTGGAGCCTCGTGGCGCCGTCCACCTGGGCAGCTTCTTCATAGGTTTTTGAGATGGAACCGAAGAAGTCCTGCATGACCCAGATGATGAAGGGAATGACGAAGGACAGATAAAGGATGACCAGCGGCCAGCGCCTGTCCAGCAGCCCCAGGCTGTTGTAAATACGATACAGCGGAATGATGAGCGCCGCCGGCGGAACCATGTAGGTGAAGAGAATCAGCAGCATAAGAGCGTTTCTGCCACGGAACCTCACATGGGCAAATGCATAGGCAGCGAGCGTACCGATGACGAGGCTTAAGATCGTGACGGACACGGCGATGATGAAACTGTTTTTCAGCGCAATGCGGAACACATAGGCCGGGTCGCTGGACGATGCGCTCTTGAAGATATGCGAATAGCGCTCGAGGGTAATCTGTTTCGGAATCAGGCGAAGCGGCTTTGCAGTCAGGTCCACCGGCTGCATGACACTGGTGAGGAGCATCCATACGACCGGAGCGAGTATGACGACGGCAAGGAGAAAGCCGAAGATCATATAAAGCGTCTGTGTCCGCCTCTGCCGGGAGGACTTCTGAGGGCTGAAAGTCTTTTCTTTTCTCATCTCTTTCCTCATATATTTTCCTCCCTTCTCATGATCCGCAGGTAGACCAGTGTCAGGATCCCCACAATGATGGCGATCAGATAGGCGCAGGTGGCTGCCTCCGAATAGTTCAGATTGGTAAATGCCTGCAGGTAGGTCGTGTACATCAGTGTCCTGGTGCTGTTTGCGGGGCCCCCGCGGGTCATGAGATAGAAGATGTCAAATGCCTTGAATTTTTCCACGGTCCGCATGACGATGACGACCATGATCGTTGGCGCAAGTGCCGGGAGCGTGATTGCCTTAAAACGCTGCAGCGCGCCGGCGCCGTCCACCCGGGCAGCCTCATAGACGGTCGGATTGATTCCCTGCAGGGCGGCGAGGAAGAAGATGACGGCCAGAGGGGTCATTTTCCATGCATCGGCAATGACAATGCACATCATTGCGGTTTTGGGACTCCCCAGAAAAGACTGGTAGGCCGAAAGGAGATGAAGCTTTGTGAGGATGGCGTTCACTACGCCGTATTCCCCGTTGAGCATCAGTTTCCACAGACTCCCGTTTACTACCGTGGGGATAGCCCAGGGAATAATGATAATCGAGCGCAGAAAACGTACACCCGGAAATGACTGATTCAGAAGCAGTGCGACAAGTAGGCCGAATACGGTCTCGGCAGCGGTGGAAGCGATGGTGAAATAAAGCGTCCGCCGCAGGTCGGCCCAGAAGGCCGAAGAGGTGAGCGCACTGATATAAAAGGAAAGCCCGGCAAATTCTCCCCTGTGCGAGGAGAGCGGATCAATGTTGACAAGACTGTAGATGAAGGTTGTGATAATGGGAATAATGATGACGCCCATCACCACGACAATACTCGGGGTGATCAGCTTCAGGGCGTATCGTTCCTCAGCTTTTTTTAAAAGCAAGACAGGTCACCTCCTGAATGCGGGGAAGTCTGTTCTGCGTAAGAGTCAAAATCAGGAAAAACGGACAGGAGCCAAACGTAATGCGTCCGGCTCCTGTACAGCTGCTCAGATGATGCGCTGTTTAGAAAGCGCTGATATAGAAAGTACTGATAAGGAAGGGAAGACCCTTATGATTCAGCCAGTTTCAGTGCGGTTTCCTGCAGGCCGTCCAGAGCTTCCTGTGCGGTCTTCTGACCGAGCAGCACCAGCTGGATCTCGGCCTGCATGGAGGTGGAGAGCTCATTGTAGTAAGGAACCATCGGACGGTTCACGATGTAATCGAACTGTATCTGGGAAGCGGCGACCACTTCTTCGCCGGCGGTTTCTTTCACCTGCGCGTCTTCATAAAGGCTCTTCCAGATCGGCAGGGCGTTTGCGCAGTATTTGGCCTGCATTTCTTTAGAGGCAAGGAACAGCATGTATTCCCAGGCTTCATCCGGATGCGTGCTGCCGGCTGTGATCATGAGCGGCATTCCGCCGTTCACGGTTGCGCTTTCAGCTTTGTCCGTGCCGGGGATCGGCGTGATGACGCCCTGACCCGCGACGGAGGACTGGCTCTCGTCGTTCATGGAAGCATACTGATAGGTCCAGTTAATGGCGAAGACTGCATTTCCCGCCGCAAAGGTGGACAGCACGTCGTCCTCGATCATTTCAAGGCTCTTCGGATTGCAGAGGCCGTCCGCAAGGGTGGAAGCCATGAAGTCGAGGGCTGCCACATTCTCTTCGCTGTTCAGGGTGGGCTGGTTGTTCTCATCTACAAATGCGCCGCCAAATGAACCGGCAATGCAGGTGTAGTCACAGATCAGGCATTCCGCCTGTGCATAGCAGCCAACGATCGGATATTCGCAGATGCCGGCTTCCTTGACGGCTTTTGCGTCTTCGATCAGGGCATCCCAGGTCGCGGGCACTTCGTCGATGCCGGCCTGGCTGAGGAGTTCTTTGTTGACGAACATGTATTTTACGTCGTTCAGCCAGGGCATGCCGTAGTATTTGCCCTCATATCTGGTGGCATCCAGGGCGCCCTGATAGATGTCATCAAGATCCAATGCCTCAACCTTGTCGGTCACGTCCAGGACCAGTCCCGCTTTTGCAAACTGCGCAGGCCAGATGCAGTCGCCGAGAATGACGTCGTAGCCGCCGCTCGTCGCGGATGTAAGGATCTTCGGAGCAAGTTCTTCATAGGCTACGAAGGTGGGATTGACCGCAATGCCGGTCTCTGCCGTAAAGGCCTCTGTCATTGCTGTTACGTCGTCTTCGCTGTAGCCGGCCTGTTTCATGAACAGGGCATTCAGTGTGACATCTTCCGCCATGGCGGGGGTGGCGAGCGTCAGCATTAAGCTGGCAACCGCTGCAAGTAATACTGCTTTTTTCATAATAAACCCTCCATTCCTCTGTGATTTTTAGTAAAATCTGATAATAGTTTAGTGCAGGATGGGGGGCGTGTCAATGAGAGGGATTCAGGGGGACGGTTCTTTGATCGTCGGATTTTAGATCCAGTACAGTATCCTCCGATCAATCCGCTGATTAAAACAAAAAGCAAGATTTTGGACACGCTACTCACAGACCTTTCTCTGCATGCAGCCAAAAAGAATAAATGCAAGGCACAAGTACCACAATAAAATTATGCCGACCTGCCATTCAGCCGGTTCTGAAGTCTGTTCCTTTGTATTCCAGACACATCATTGTCAAATCATCAAACTGTTCACTATCGCCAACAAAAGCATCCACAGTTTCTTTCACTTTTTTGAGTATTGCCTCCGGGCTTTCATCAGCACAGGTATTCAGTGCTCTCACCATACGTTCCGTTCCGAACATCTCATTGCTGCTGTTCGTCGCTTCAGGAACACCGTCCGTATAGACAAAAATCTTATCTCCCGGAGACAGCTGAAGCTCATACTCTTTGTAATGCACATTTTCCATGCCGCCTACTACAAAGCCGTGTCTGTCTTTATACAGTTCAAAACAGCAGTGTGTTTTCTTAAGAACCGGGTATTCATGCCCTGCATTTGCTACAGTCAGTCTGCCGGTTGAAATCTCCAGAATTCCAATCCAGATTGTGATAAACATTTCCGCCTGATTATTATCGCAGAGTGCTTCGTTCGTCTTTTCCAGGATCCTGCTTACATTGCGCTCTGACCTCGCAAAATCTTCCAGAATTCTCTTGGAAATCATCATGAACAGAGCACCAGGTATACCCTTTCCGCTGACATCTGCAATCAGCAGGCATAAATGATCATCATCAAGTAAGTAATAGTCATAAAAATCTCCGCCAACATCCCGCGCAGGATTCATGCTTGCGAAAAGATCAATTTCTTTCCGTTCCGGAAACGGTGGAAAAATGTGTGGCAGCGCACTCCTTTGGATCTCTTTTGCAGTGGTCAGTTCCTGTACAATACGTTCCTGTTCTTTAATCTTATTCTCCTGCTCCATCTGTTCCCGCTCCATCCGGCGGATTGTATCCATCTGATGATTCAGAGCCAGACTGGTCCTGTCGATCTCCTGATGCATTGTTTCAAATTCATTGATCGTGAAAGGGTCAGCTGCGATAGGATCCAGTTCACCTTTTCCCATGCGGACAATCCCATTTAGCAATGTATTGAACTGACGCATGAATTTCTTCAGCCAGAATTCATAGATTGCCAGACCAACCAGGAATATAACCCCGGCAATAATAGCTACTCTCTGGCGAACGAGCCGGATGACCTGCTCATACGCCTCCATGGACACTTCACGCACCAGTGTCCATTCGGGAGAAGTCATCGTCATGGAAAAAGCACAGACCGAATGGCCGTCTTCATCTTTGAAAATCGTTTCACTGTTACTTTCGCTGATCAGTCGTTCCGGGTTCAGGCAGGTATTATTCCCTGTATGGTAGATTTCTGATTGATCCGCTGAAAAAAGATGCCATGTACTTTCTCCATCCTGAAGGATGCTGAAGTGTTTATTAAAGATGGATTCATCCATGAGCATAAGCGCATAGAGTTCCCCGTAATTCGCATTTACGGATTTCCATGAAGCAATCATAATATGCTGCGGCATATTGTCACTGTCAAATCCGTATATCGAAACACCGGATACAGGACCTGACCAGATGGTCTGTCCAAGAGGCGCATCCAGGATTTGTGATCTCATTTCCTCAGAAAGAGGGTTCAGCTGCGGATCATCCAGAAAGAAGTTACCTTCTGGAAGAGTTCCGAAAAGACTTCCGTCCGGTTTCATGAAAAGCAGGCCGTATATGCCATCCTGCAGCGCAACCGCTCTCCTCAGATAATCCTGGCATCTGATTCTGGCATGGATCAGTTCTGCAGCACCAGAGTATCGATGACCTGCATATGAAAAAACTGCTTCTTCCGACATGATTCTCGTAGTCGCCTCGATCGATTCATTGATCATAGGCGGGATTGAACGGGAAACAAGTTCGAAGCCTGAAGCGTTCTTCTCCTGTTCCTGCTGAAGGATCATTTTTATATAAGCGCGGGAAAAGAGCGTTGTCAGCAGTACGACAATGGTAAGCATCATTAGAAACACCGGCAGCAGCATACGGATGCGGAGTGATGAAAACTTTATTTTCATGGAAGTGTCACCTCCGTTCCTGCCCCGTGATTCTTATACTGTTCCGGTGTATAAGGCTCAATTCCATTCGAAATCTGAGTCTGTCGAACAAGCGGAACGATCACATCAGCCGCCGTATCCCACTTCTGCTTATAGATTGTGAAGACTTCCGGTTCACCCATCTCAATCAACGCACGGATCGTATCTTCCCTTATAGAATTGAATTCATCGTCTGTTTCTGCGAGACACAGGTCTACATTAATATCATTCAGCAGTGATTCCGCCTCTGAAAGAATACGCAGTTGTTCAGGATTCAGGCTGCTCATACATGAGGTAATCGCTTCACCGCAGTCATTGCGAAAATCCAGACCGCCTTCCTTATACCAGGCATCTGAAGGCAGTTCCACATCATAATATTCGCAGATATCCCGGGAGATATTATCTGTCATAGCAGCAATTTCGTATTCCCGGGAAATTGTAGCGAAATCAAGAGGATAGCCGTCCGGATGAAGCACGTTATCCCGCAGGACCGGCCAGCATGAAGAAATGTCACTGTAGCTTCCCCATTGATAATAATAGTTGTCAGCCGGGGGATTGCCGGCAGCATATTCCGCAAACTGACTGCTTCCGTATTCCGTCATGCGGGGAACACCTTCCGCATCGTAATCCCAGGTCACCCCCTGTTCACCCATCATGGCATCTCTCAGGAAGTACGGATCACACATGTAATTGAACAGCCTGAGCGCCTGCTCCTTGTGCGGGCTGTTTGCTGAAATAAACCACATATACTTGGAACCGTTGCCCAGCAGCTGATAAACATTGGTATATTGATTTGCGGCAGCAGTCGGAACTGTGGCATATCCCGCAAGAGTATCCGGATCCGTTTTAACCTTTTCGCTGTATAGTGAACTCTTTCCATTTACGAGACCGAGATACTGACCACGGGCGCATTTGGCATCATACTGCTCCGAAGTCTGTGTAAAAGTCTCCAGATCAAAAGAGCCATTTTCTTTTCCGGCTCTGTAGAGCTTGTTGTACCATTCCATACTAGTCCAGAACATGGAATGCTCTGGATCGGTATACCCGTCAAATATCTCATTTGTGAAGATATTATTCTGATACTTGTAAGCCGCCCAGTAATCAAGGCTGATCTCTGAACGGAAAGCAGTTGCATAACCCTGAAAATTTGTGGTGCCGTACAGATATGTAGGATAGCCATCCTCCGTGAAAGGATGATTGGCATGCATCTGCAAAAGAACATTCAGGTAATCATCTTCGCTGTTGATCGGCGGATAACCAAGTTCTTTATAGTAGTCCCAGCGGACAATATAGCCGCGGTTGTACGGCTTGTTGCTGTTACCAACGCCGTTGTACCCGATTTTCTGCGGGAAGAAATAAAAACCATCACCATCATTCAGAAGCTGTTTGAATACTTCATATGCCAGTCTCGTTTTCCCTGTTATGAAATTCGGTACATATTCCTCCAGATAGGGATCTGCATTAAGTGCTACACCGTTATCCAGAATTGTAGCGAGATTGTTATCTGTAGCTACGATATCCGGAAGATTGCCGTTGGATAATCCGGCAGTGTATTCTTCCCGGGACATATGGACATACTTGATTTCCACATCCAGCTGATCCTCCAGATATTTCCAGAGACCAAGCTGATCATCACCGTCCATCCGGCTTCCGGACCGGTCATTGATATCGCCGATTGTCAGGATAACCCTTTCATCAGCGGCAGCAGAATACGGCAGTATCAAAGCAAGTAATGCAAATGGCAGCAGAATCGACAGTATTTTTTTCATATTGCCTTATCTTCCCCTCAATATCACATGAGAAGTTTTTTACATTGTAGCACAAGAGTAACAATATATGGCGAAGAAAGACCGTCTGGCAATTGGCTGGTCGTTAAGGGTGACGTTTTGGTTTTTCGCCAGATACGGCCGCGCTGCTTCTTTATGTACTGGAACAAACCGAATCTAACCCGAGAAGTAACATCGCAGGAGAGTTATCGTTGCCGAGTAACTATGAATGCAGTTATTAATTGGGCAGCATAATCCCCGCGTGTTTGCGCGGGGATTTATCTATGCAGTTGTGAAAGCCAGTTATCAAAAGCATAGCTGAGACTCCCCACTGCGCACGGAAAACCTATATTTCCTGTCTGATTGACAATGGCATAAACATTAACACCATTCGGAAGTATGTCGGTCACACTGATGAACAGACCACGCTGAAAAACTACGTATATGACCGCTCAACACCTGCAAAGAAAATGATGCAGCTGGAGAAAGCTCTTGCAAATGAGAGTGTGACCAAAACATGACTGAAATGCGACCAACGGCTTTGCTGCAGAACATCTTCTTATCACTTTATCACAAGCATCCAAAGCCTAAAAAAGGTTGATTTTCAGGCAAAAAATAACACTGGCCTGACAGAATAATCTGTCAGGCCAGTGCCATACACGCATGCGCCTCCGGGGACTCGAACCCCGGACACCCTGATTAAGAGTCAGGTGCTCTACCAACTGAGCTAGAAGCGCTTTTCACTTTTCGCGTCACTC
>CACZTA010000227.1 GCA_902783935.1 uncultured Lachnospiraceae bacterium
AGGTTCTCTTCGGCTACGCCGTAGTGTTCTTCGAAATACTTGTCGCAGTACTTCTCCTGAAGTTCATAGACACCCCAGTATTCGCCGTTCAGGAACAGGATCGCCGGCTTGCCGGACTGCGTGCTGACATTCAGGTCCTTGACCAGATCCTGATGGAGCAGATCGCGGAACTTTGTATAAGTGAAGTCGTTCCCGCCGTTTCGCAGCGTGAACTGTTTGTATTTCGTGATGGCGCTGCCGTTCAGACCGATCGCGTCGCTGAACAGTTCGTATTTGATTGTCTTGCTGCCGTATTCCTTGCGGAAGTAGACGTTGAAGCCTTTCTGGGCATACGTCCTTGAAGCGTCGCCCTTTAAGCGGATACCGCCTGCCTGCGTCCAGCTCAAGGTATTGGAGCCGTCAAAGAAAGAAATATCGGCATCCCTCTCCCAGTCGCGGCCTTCCCCGCGGAAGTTGCCGTTGACTTCCCATGGCTGATTCTGTTCGATTTCTGCCGCATTAGGTGTCGCGGCAGCCCAGTTGTCATAGATGGCACCTTTTACCATAATGCCGGTATTATAGTTAAGGAGGTTCTCCGGGTCAGTCACGATCGAAACGACCGGGGCCCCGTTGAAAGCGGCCGCGATATCAAGCCCGATGAAATACGTGCGTGTCTGAACCGGCCCTGTGACACCGTCCGGGGCGATTGCGACAGCCCGTATGACGGTCGCACGCGGGAGCGTGTCGTCCTGCCGCGGGGCGTATCCGTCACGCGAAAACGTCTTTTCGACGTTTTCCGGGAGCGACAGGGTGTCCGGCGTGCTCCACGGGTCGAGGACAAGTGAGTCTTCACATACCGGGCTGTCCTCCGTCGGAACGCTGCCGTCAAGGGTGTAATGGATCGTATAGCCTTCTGCAGAAGCAAATGCCACTGTCAGCGAATCGTCCGCGTAAGCGCCGGACTCGACCGATACTTCGACATCTGCCGGATCGTACGGGATGTGCTTTGCGATCGTGAACTGCTGGGCCTGTGTCATGTTTGGCTTGTAGATCTGCACGTTCGTGCCGTTCTGTAAAGTCCCGCCCGCAATATCGAGGACCATACCGCTTGATTTCGAATAGATCGTGTAAGTTTTGTTTCTGTTCTTTACGATCTTCCACTTCTGATGGTCTTCGCCGCTCTTTTGACAGATCTGCACGTTTGTCCTGTAAGCTGTGCCGCCGCCTTCGATATCAAGATACTGCCCTGACGACTTTTCCGTCAGGTAATAGTAGCCGTTTTCCCCGGACGGAACGATCTTCCAGATCAGGTTACCGGCGCTGAGGGCTTCGCTGATACTGACGTTCGTGTTGTTCTCGCCGTTGACCTCTTCGGCCCGGAGCGCGAAATCGCCGCATTTGATCTCATAATAATCTTCGCTGAACGAGGCGCCCTTTAACGACGGATTAATCAGCGGTTGGATCGTAAACTTCTGGCTCTTGGTATTGTTAGGTTTATAGATCTGTATGTTTGTTCCGCTCTCGAACTGGCCGCCGGCAACATCCAGAACGAGCCCTGTCTCCTTTGAGTAGATGGTGTACGTGCTGTCTGAGTTTTTGACGAATTTCCATTTCTGGAAACTATCTGCCCCGCTTGTGTAAAGCTGGACATTTGTCCTGAAATCGGATTTCGCTCCCTTGACGTCCAAATACAATCCGGATGAACCTTCTATCAAGTAGTAATAGCCATTCTCTCCCGACGGTTTGATCGTCCAGATCTGGTTTGTATCGTTCTTTTTGGTGCCAATGTTGACGTTTGTTCTTTTAGCGCCCGTTTTAACCGCTGCCTGCAGGGAATATCCCCCGACCGTCAGCGTGTACGACCCTTCCGCAAACGCAGCGGCCGTCTTTTTTTTCACATCTGAGACATAGCTTGTGGAGGCATGCGCCGTCATCGGCGCCATGAGAACTATCACTGCCGCGAATGCCGCAATCACAGCTATCGTCCTCTTTTTGAGCGTTCCGCTTTGCATATCAAGCCTTCCCCAAGTCTTTGCTTCCACTGCGTATACTTTCATTCCTGCCGGCAGTATTTATACCACCTGTCATCCCGGATCCTGCCGCTCCAGTTCAGGCCGAAACCAAAGTCGTAAAGATTGCCGCAGGAATCCCTATACGGCTCATAATCAAACGGGACGTCTTCACAGTGCTGCTCTACGGTCTCCATGTTGGCCGGCAGCGCGACCGGAAGCATGGCGGACGGCTCCGCACCGCCGCTGATGATCGTCAGAACGGCTTTGGTCTCGACGCCGAAGTTGACCAGGATCGCGTCCGCGTAAGGCTCAAGCTCCGCGAGTATACAGGGATTATTCATCCGTATCGCCACTATAACGGGCTTCTCCTTCATGAGCTCTCTGGCTTTGATCACCATGTCCAGATCGCTCTCATTAGCGGCTCTATTCGTCTTTCCCCTGTATGATCTGTTGTCTCCGCGCTCTCTGAAATCACCGCCGGCCAGACTCTTCTCTCTCGCCGTGTCAGCCCTGTACGGCCTGTACTGCAGCGTGATCGGTCGGTAACCGGTCTCCTCGGTATAGCCGTCACTGACGGGACTCTCAATGAAACAGACAGCCATGTCCGCGTCCTCCGGACGGTCAGTAAAATCGTAAAACGCCTTGATGTCTTCAGGGTTCGCGCCCGGAAGATCCATCGAATCGACCATAAATCTGAGGAAACTCTTGTGAGAGTCGAGATGTCTTCCCGGAACATAAACTTTTTTTCTTCCTTTTACAGGAAGCGCGCCGTTATTCTTTACCATCACAATACTTTTCAGCTGCGCGTCAAAGCCGGCTTCGACATAGTCGTCGCACCCGAGGATGGCCGCGCTCTGTTCCGGATCAAGATACGGGTTCTCAAAAAGCCCGCAGCGGAAGCTGTTAAGAAGAAGCCGCCTGGCGCTCTCCTCGAATCGTTTTCTCATGGCCTCCTCGCCGTGGCGCTCGACGCCCATCCGGTAGGCTTCCAGAATCGGTTTTACATCGCAGTTTCCCCCAAACTGGTCGACACCGTTCTCTATTACGCACAGATGCCGCTCTGCCTCCGTCATGTCTTCAGCGCCATAGCATCTTGAGCCGAAGGAGTCGATCGTCGGCTGCGGATCACCCGTGATGAGCCAGTCGGTACAGATAACGCCCTCATACCCGTATTTCTCTCTAAGCAGGTCGTTGATGATATAGCGGCTGTAGCTGTTTCCGACGTTCTGTCCGCCGGGATCCAGGCCGAAGCTGACGGTATA
>CACZTA010000228.1 GCA_902783935.1 uncultured Lachnospiraceae bacterium
CGAAATGGCGGCAGTCGAAGGGATCAGTCTCATGCAGAGCATAAAATACGGCGCAGATTTCCTTCGGGAAATCCGCGCCTCATACGGAATATTCATTTCTGGTCATGTCTGCGATGACGGCTCCATCTGATCCCTGAACTTTTTCAGAATCCCGTTGACGCCGTTCATCAGCAGGTAGCGAACGATCTTTTCGCTGTCATCAACTCCTTCATGCAGACCGATCACTTCCCGGTAGGCAAACGCGGTCACAAGGTCAACCATCAGCGCCATAACAGTGACAAAGACCGGCATCAGTTCCTCGGGTATGCCTTTCTCTCTGCCGGTGATCAGGCGTTCCCGCTGTTCAGCCCTGACTTCTTTCGTAAATCTGGGGGAAGTCCGGAAACGGTAATAGTAGATCGCATAATCCGGATGATTAATAAGAAACCCGCAATATGCTTCCCAGCTTTCTGCCAGCACATCAGTCCCCGAGTTTTTTTTCAGCAGGTCTTCCAGAGCCGACAGTGCATTACTCGCATACGGGTCCAGCATCTTGTCAAGCCACGCAAACGTTTCATTCAGAAGATCATTCTTACTTTTGAAATGATAATAAAGAGATCCTTCCGCAACACCTGCTTCTTTCGCCCACTTTTTTGTTGTGAAACCTTCAAACCCATGCTGAGCAATAATGCGTACTGCTGCATTCATCATGAGCGCGCGGCTCTCTTCGGAACTTCCTGTAATCATTGCCACCTCCTATTTTTCAAAATACTTTCTCCCGGATCTGACGGACTCGTACCGGAGGCATACTCATAAAGGAAATTTAAGAGAAACACGCCCGGGAATAAAGAAGGTTTTTTGTATATATATTAATACAAAAATAGTTGTATTTCAGTATAGCATCTGGAGATGCTCTGCACAATCACAATTTTTATGCTAAAATAAAAAGAGACTGTAAAAACTCAAATGTAGTAAATTCAGATCAAAAACGGGAGAAGTCTGTATGGAAAAGAATGTAAAGTTAACAAAAAAGGTCCTTATTACGCTGGGACGCGAATACGGAAGTGCCGGACATATCGTTGCCGAGCGGCTCGGCAGGAAGCTTGATATCCCGGTTTTTGATAAAAACCTGATTACAATCATTGCAAAAAAGCACGGCCTCGATGAATCGACGCTGCTTTCTTCCGACGAGCGGATCGGGAGCCTTTTCTTTGACTCCTATGCGCCTTACGGCCCGGAGTCCGGCTCCGTCTCAGAGCGTCTCTTTATCATGCAGTCCAATATTATCAAACAGGAAGCGGACAAAGGTTCCGCCATCTTCGTCGGCCGCTGCGCCAATGATATCCTCCGCAAGTATGATGATGTCCTGAATTTCTTTATCTTTGCCCCGAAAGCGGCCCGGATCAGTTACATCATGGAAGCAGACGATATCGCGGATGCCGCTGCCGCGGAGAAAATCATCAGACGCATGGACAAGGCCAGGCGCAACTATTACCAGTTCTATACGGATATGAAATGGGGCTCAACCGACGGCATGGACATGCTCCTCAACAGCGCTTCTCTCGGACTCGACGGCTGCGTCGAGGCTATTGAACATTACCTGGTCCTGCGCGGCTATGCGGAGTGACCCGGTCAGGTTATAAAGGTGCCTGTGATTAACGCAGCCGGCGGTTCCCCCGGCTGCGCTGACCCGGACACCTTCATTTTATCCTTCCTGTTCTTTCAGCAGCGCCGCATAGAGTTCGCGTTTCGGAATCCCCCGGTCAGCTGCCGCCGCTTTCATTGCCTCTTTCCGCGTCATTCCCTGCCGCTCATACATCGCCACATGCTCCGCCGCATCCATACCGGCAAAGCCTTTCGCCCTGTCCGCCGCGAGTGCTTCTTCACTGATTCCGTCGACAATGACGACATATTCGCCTCTCGGCTCCCTCTCTTCTGTCTCCTTCAGGGCTTCTTCTATCGACAGCCGGCGCACTTCCTCAAATTTTTTTGTCAGTTCCCTGCACAGGGTAATGCCCCTGTCAGATCCGACAGTTTCCCCGAATACGGCCAGTGTCTTCCGGAGCCTGTGCGGGGCTTCATAAAAAACCATGGTGCGCGTCTCTGTCTTCATCCGCTCAAGCACTCTCTTTTTATCCCTGTTATCCGCGGGCAGGAATCCCTCAAATACAAATGCTCTCGTATCAGCCCCCGATATGGCCAGGCCGGTAATGCAGGCCGCCGGCCCCGGAACAGCCGTCACCTCCACGTGATGTTCGCGGCATTTGCGGACGAGCACCTCTCCGGGATCCGAGATCCCGGGCATCCCGGCATCCGTAATAAGCGCCACGGATTCGCCGGACAGAAGCCGGCCAAGGAGCGCCTCCCCTTTCTCTTCTTCATTAAACTTATGATAGCTCGTAAGCGGTGTAATTATCCCGTATGCGTCAAGGAGCCGGCGGGAAGTGCGCGTATCCTCCGCCGCGATCAGATCCGCTTCCTTCAGTGTGCGGATCCCCCGGAGCGTCATATCTTCAAGATTTCCGATCGGTGTCCCGACCAGATACAGGATCCCTGCCATAAATATCCAGAACCTCCTCCGTATAAGTCCGGTCATGATGATAAATGATCAGCGGGGGCTCCACGAGGAGCTCCGGCCGTCCGCCCTTCACCGCCTCGACGAGCACCATCGATGCCCCTGCGTCCCGGAACGGGTAGACGAGCCGCATCCGCTTCGGCTCGAGATGATGCCGCTTCAGCGTCTCCAGCAGTTCCGGAAGCCGCTGCGGCCTGTGGACCATGGCGAACCGGCCGCCCGTCCTTAAAAGCCCTGCGCCGCGAGATGCGACATCGTCAAAAGTACATTTCAGTTCGGTCCGGGCCGCTGCCTTTGCCTCATCTGCCCCGACGAGTCCGCTGCCCGCCCTGATATAAGGCGGATTTGACACAACAAGTGAAAAAGAAGCTGCGCCGCACAGCGGCACAGCCTCCTTCAGATCTCCGTGAATGATGGTAATATCTTCCGCCAGGCCGTTATCGCGGACAGACCGGTCCGCGAGCTGTGCCGCCCGCTCCTGAATCTCAATCCCCGTGATGTGCACCCGGATGCCTGCGTCCCTGGCCGCCGCATGCATAATAAGGGGAATCGGCGCAAATCCGGTTCCGAGATCCATGATCTCATCCCCGTCCCGCATCACGGGATAATGGGCCAGAAGGACCGCATCTATACCGAAACAGAACATGGAAGGATCCTGCCAGACTCTGTATCCGTTCTGGAGGTCATCAAACCGCAGGTCACTCACTGTCTGCCCCTCCGTGCTGCGGTTCGGCCGCATGCGCGGCGTCCCCGTTCTTCGGGCCCTTGTGATGACGGCGCCTGCGCTTTTTCTTCTTTTCCGTATTCTCGGGTGCCTCGCCGCCGTCCTGCTCACGGCGGGGTTCCGCCTTTGCCGGCGCTTCTCCGGCTCCGCCGCGCTGGGCCGCTGTATCAGCAGCCTGCTCACGCTCCGGATTCTGAGCCTTCTTCGGCCGCCTGCGGCGGGCGCTTTTCGGTTCACCCTCCTGGGGTTTCTGTTCGCTCTCCCGGTTTTCCTGCGGGGAATCCGGAGACGGTGCCTCAGCGGCCGGAAGCGGCTGCTTCTGTCCTTTGCCGGCTTTTTCTTTCCGGCCCTCTCCCTTCTGCTGCTTCTCCTGCTGGAGCTTCTGCTTCTTCGCTTTCGGAATAAATGTGATTTCATCTACATGGAATTCCTGCAGCTCCTTTTCGTCCTCACCGGTCTCCACGATGACTTTCACCGTCTGGCGGAGAATATTGACAGACTGTACATCTCCGTGCAGGCCGTCCGGGGTCGTCACATAGTCGCCCCTCGCCGGCAGGTTCTTATTCAGGTACGCATAGGTATCTGCTTCATTTTTCAGGCAGCACATCAGCCTTCCGCAGGTGCCCGATATCTTGGCGGGATTCAGCGACAGGTTCTGGTCCTTCGCCATCTTAATGGATACCGGCGCAAACTCCGTCAGCCAGGTGTGGCAGCACAGCGGCCTGCCGCAGGTCCCGATCCCCCCGAGAATTTTCGTCTCGTCGCGGACGCCGATCTGGCGCAGCTCGATCCTCGTGCGGAATACCCCTGCGAGATCCTTCACCAGGTCCCGGAAATCAATCCGCCCGTCCGCCGTAAAATAGAAAAGCAGCTTACTGTCATCAAAGGTATACTCCGCTTCGATCAGCTTCATATCCAGATTGTGCTCCGCGATCTTCTGCTTGCAGATCCGGTAGGCTTCTTTTTCCTTTTCCCGGTTTTCCTGTTCGTGTACCGTATCTTCTTCCGTCGCCATCCGCAGGACCTGCTTCAGCGGCTGCGTGACTTTTTCTTCGGCGATCTCCGTCTTCGTGAGGACAACCGTTCCGTACTCCACGCCCCGCGCTGTCTCCACGATGACATGGTCATGATATTTTATGGCAAAATCGACAGGATCAAAATAATACACCTTGCCGACATTTCTGAATTTCACTCCGATAATATATGGCATTGACATGCTCCTTTATTCTGCCTGTCCCTTCAGGATCATCAGCAGGTTTTCCATGGTCAGTTCAAAATTGACATTTGCTCCGATCCGGACCCTCGCCCGGTCAAGCGCCTCAAAAATCCGGTACAGCTGCCTGTAGTCTGTCCGTTCCGCCTGAGACCTGACGGCATCCGCTTCATCACGGAAAATCAGGTTTCCGTCTTCACCGGACGCCTTAAACAGGAAGACATCCCGGTAAAACATCAGCATCATATCCAGAATATCCGCTATATGGTCTTTCTCTTCTTTCAATGTCCGGGCCGCCTCCGCGATCCGGGCGGCATCCATCCGGTCCGCCGCCTTCACCAGGTTCACCGTGGCGTTCCTTCTCGCCTCCGCTTCCGGATCCAGGGCCGCTTCCCTGGCCCGTCCGAGGTTTCCCTGCGCAAACGCCGCCAGCTTCCGCGCCTCATAATCGGGAATCCGGAGCGTCTCCTCGAGATACTGCCGGATCTGCCGGTCCGGCACCGGCATGAG
>CACZTA010000229.1 GCA_902783935.1 uncultured Lachnospiraceae bacterium
CATCGGATTCATAATCCTCGTCTTCTTCCGGGGTATCGGAATCATGATCTTCGATTTCCTCTGATTCATCGGAATCTTCTGTTTCGGTATCGTCTGTCTCATCATCAATATCTTCGGATCCGGATAATTCATCCGGGTCATCAGATGCATATTCATCTTCAGAAAGTCCGGTCTCGTCAGTATCATCCATATCCTCAGATTCATCAGAAACACTTCCGCCGTATGAATCCCAGAAAGAATCAGTATAGCCGCCGCGGGTTGAATATTCCCAGTCGTAATTGCCGCACTGTTCATAATCATGGCAGAAAGAGCAGGATGCTGTATATGCGCCTTCCGCAGTATCCGGGACCTCACTCAGTGCTTCATAGACTCCGTAATAATCATTTTCGAGTTCGTGAATGATGAAATATGTCTGTCCTTCAACAGATTCGGAATCGTAACCGTTATCGCTGCAGAAGGAACGGAGATTATCAATCCGGCTGCCGCTCCATTGTGCGAGTCCGTAGAAACTGCCTGTCCATGCAGTCGGATCAAATTCACATTCCTGCTGTATGTTTCCGAGGATACCGCATGCTGCGGCAGAATTCAGTCCGCCGTCTTCTGTCAGAATCCTGAAAATTGTGCTGCTGGCACTCTCATCGGCAGATACGCTGACCGTCAGAGCCGGCACACTCAGTGTGAGGAGAGTAGCGGAAAGCAGCAGGATTATTCTTTTTTTCATTTTCTAAACACTTCCTTTCTCATGATACAATGAGGATTGTAACAAATTCGTAATAAAATGTAAACAAAAAGATTAATAATCACAAAATCTACATAATATATACCTGTGGTATCATGGGACAGTACATGTTGATGTCATGAATAATCAGAGAGAGGAAGAAGATGATGAGACAGCCGGAATATATTCGCCCCGGTGATACGATCGGCTTTGCGGCGCCTTCTTTCGGCGCAGTCATAGAACCTTACAGGACACGTTTTGAGGCAGCCTGCAGGAAGCTCGGGGAGAGGGGGTACCGCCTGAAAACAGCTCCGAGCGTCTATAAAAACGACGGCATTGGAATCAGTACGGATCCGGAGTCCGCTGCCCGTGACCTGATGGATCTGTATCTCGATGACAGTGTGGATGCGGTTCTGTCTGTGGGGGGCGGGGAACTCATGTGTGAGACCATTTCCCACATTGATTTTAAAAAGCTGAAGGAAGCGGAACCGAAGTGGTTCATGGGCTATTCGGATAATACGAACATGCTTCTGCCGATGGCATCCCTGTGCGAAGTGCCGGGGATCTACGGCCCCTGTGCGCCGACATTCGGAAAACCGTGGGAAGAAACCGAAAATGCGGCAATGGCATTACTGGAGGGGACGGAACTGACGGTGAGAGGACAGGATTTCTACGAGAAACCCTGGAGTGAGGGGGATGAAGAAGAGGAGGATCCTCTTGCGCCCTATGCACTGACGGAGCCGAAAATTCTTTCTTCCTATTTATATAAAGGAGATGCGCTGAGAAAAGCGGACCGGCAGGAAGAAATCCGGATGGAAGGCATCCTGATGGGAGGCTGTCTGGATATCCTGACAAATCTGGCGGGGACCGGGTATGACGGCGTGAGAAATATAATGAAGAAATACGGGCCGGTTATCTGGGTCCTCGAGGCATGTGATCTGACAACTCTGTCAATCCGCAGGGCTGTCTGGCATCTTAAACAGTGCGGCTGGTTTGATACGGCAGCCGGTTTCCTGATCGGAAGACCTCTTGCGGCTTTCGGGCAGGATATAATGGGGGTCAATCAGTACAATGCAGTAACGGATATAGTCGGTGACCTGCGGGTTCCTGTGGTGATGGATGCGGACATCGGCCATGTTTCACCGATGATGCCGCTCATTATGGGGAGCGGTGCTGTCGTCACTGTGCAGGGAAATCATATCGAAGTCATGCACAGGCCGGTCTGACCGGTGAGAAAGCCAGAAGACCGGGCCCCCGGTTTTCCCCGGTCCGGTAGTCAATGGTGATGCCTGGCTGGACATTATAACAATAAGCACAGAATGAAATGCGGCGGTCTTCAACGGAAAGCGCTTCCATGAGTACACCGGAAGCGACGAGATTATCATCCCGGAAATCCGGAGTGACCCGATAGAGAACGTGATGGCCTGTCGCACGGATGTACTGGGCGACAGAGTCCTCATAAGGCTTCATTCCTTCGACATTGAAATAGCGGGTGCCGGTGATCAGGTTGAGTGCATTTGCATTCTGGCCGGTCAGCTGAAATCCGATCAGATGACAGCGGTTATAGAGCCACTCCTGATTGATCCCCTTATAGCGCTCATTGTGCCATCCGGACGGTTTAATCTCGCGGATATCTTCCCGGGGACGGTCAGGGAGAGTTTCCGGACCCACGCATGCGTATGCTGTTCCGCAGCGTCCGAAGGCGTCAAGTTCGCTGTAGTGCTCAAATGGAACCGATGTTATTTCATCTTCACGGAAATAGGGGATGTCACCATTTACGTCACAGCTCGGGCTGCCGTTCCAGGGTGCAATTGACAGAAAATAAGGGTGCGCCGGCGCATTCACGATGACAGGCGGCATAAAGAAAAAAACGGAGAGCATGACTGCGATGAAGACGGTCAGCCTGTGAATGACTCTGTTCATGAAGTCTGTCCTTCCTTAATTAAATATCAGTATTATGACATGTATACGGGGAGCATGACAAGACCATGTGATTGACGGCAGGGGGAAAAACAGGTAACATGGTGAAGGAAAAGGAGAAGACGAAGCGTGATCAGAAAAGCTGATATGCGGACGCCTGTCCAGGAGATTACATGGGCGGAAGCCGGAGACAACCGGATCTTTCTTAAAAGGGATGACCTGCTGCCGTATTCGTTCGGAGGCAATAAGGTCAGGATCGGGCTGGCGTTCTTTGAAAATATGAAGAAGCGGGGCGGGGATGCCATGATTATGTACGGAAGTCCCCGCTCAAACTTGTGCAGGGTGCTTGCCTCGATGTGCTGTGAAAGCGGAATTCCGGCCGTCATGGTTTCCTCTGAGGAGGACAGTGAAGAACCGGTGCATTCATTTAATGCTGCAATTACCGGTCACCTCGGGACAGTGGTATTACCCTGTTCAAAAAAAGAAATCGCGGAAACCGTTGACAGGGCGTTTTCGCTGCTCCGGAAAGAAGGACGGAATCCATATTATATTTATGGGGACCGGACGGGTACGGGAAACGAAGCGGCTGCCGCTTCGGCTTATTCGGAGGCATATGAAGAGATCCTTGAGGATCAGAACCGGCTGCAGGTCTCTTTTGACTATCTGTATACGCCGTACGGGACAGGTGCGACGATGGGCGGCCTGATCAGCGGAGCTGTCAGGCACGCTTCCCTGAAACAGAATCCTTATATAGTCGGAATCTCGATCTCTTCGAGATCCCCGGAGAGGGCGTCAGATGTCCTCACGCGGACGGTCAGTGCTTCTCTTGCAGAGCAGAAGCTCGCTTTTCCGGATGCTCCGGACAGATTTTTCCGGCTTGAAAGCAGGTATAATGCCGGAGGATACGGACTGTATAATGATGAAATCGAGGAAACAATCCGGAAAATGCTGAGCCGGAATTCGGTGCCGCTTGATCCGACTTATACCGGAAAAGCTTTTCTGGGGATGATCAGGGACCTGCGGGAAAGAAATGTAAAAGGAAAAAACATTCTCTATCTGCATACGGGAGGACTGCCCCTGTTTTTTGACTATCTGAATTTTGATCATGAAAGTGCGGGATGAAAAAATGCTTGTATCCGTTATTATTCCCTGTTATAACTCGGAAAAGACGATCAGGACAGTTGTAGAGCTGGTGATGGAAGTGTTCCGGGCCGAACTGCCGGAATACAGCTGTGAATTTGTATTGGTCAATGACAACTCTGCGGACGGGACCATGGAAGAAATCCGGAAACTCGGACAGGATTATCCGGAAGTTCACGGCATCAGCCTTATGCGGAATTTCGGTCAGCATAATGCGCTGATGTGCGCGATGAATTATGTGTCCGGAGATTATATTCTCGGTATGGATGATGATATGCAGACACATCCGTCCCAGATTCCGGCAATCATTCATAAAATTGAAGAAGGATATGATCTCGTTTACGGTATCTACAGAAAAAGCACGAATACGTCGGTCAAGAATTTTACCAGCTGGCTGAACCGTGTGACCTCGAGAGTGCTTCTGAGCCGTCCGAAAGAAATCCGGTCGAGTAATTTCTGGATTATTACGCGGGCTGTCTGTGATGAAGTGGTAAAATATACAAGCTTCAATCCTTATGTGGACGGGATTTTTTACCGTGTCACACATAATATCGGAAACGTTGAGATCGAACATCACAAGCGGGAGTACGGAGAATCAGGCTATACATTCAAAAAGATGCTCCGTCTGTGGCTGGCATATTTCAATTTTTCCGTCATTCCGCTGAGAATCGCTTCCGTAATCGGCTCTGTTACGGCCTGTATCGGATTTGCGGCGGG
>CACZTA010000230.1 GCA_902783935.1 uncultured Lachnospiraceae bacterium
GAGGCGGTTGCATACGGGCTTTTTGCCGCCCAGGAAAGAGGCGCTCTCTTTATATCTCCGGGCACCCGCGTCTATGCAGGCATGGTGGTCGGCGAAGGGGCAAAGCCCGAGGATATCGAACTCAATGTGTGCAAGACCAAGCACCTGACCAATACCCGTTCTTCGAGTGCGGATGAGGCGCTGACCCTCACACCGCCGAAGCTCATGTCGCTCGAACAGGCACTGGATTTTATTGATACGGACGAGCTGCTTGAAGTGACGCCCGGATCGCTCCGCATCCGCAAAAAGATCCTTGATTCCCGTCTCCGGAAGCGCGCAAATACGGCGCACAGAGGATGAGACAGACCTGCCGGCCGAGTTGACATGTGTATACGGCCGATGCTATAGTTACATAAATAAAGACGGAAATAAAAGACTGTCCGCAGACAGCGGGTTTCCCTTAAGGAGGTCAGTTCTATGGCAATTTTCAAAGGCGCCGGTGTGGCCATTATCACACCTATGAACGAAGACGGAAGCATTAATTATGAAGAATTTGCCCGAATGATTGACTGGCAGATCCGGGAGGGCACGGATGCGATTATCGCGGTCGGGACGACCGGTGAGGCGCCCACGCTTGATGACGATGAGCATCTTGAGGCGATCCGTGTCGCGGTGGAAGCGGCAAAGGGCCGTGTCCCCGTGATCGCCGGAACCGGCTCCAACAATACGGCCCATGCGGTCATGATGACGAAAGAATCCGAGAAACTCGGTGCGGATGCTGTCCTGCTGGTCACCCCGTATTATAATAAGGCGACGCAGAAAGGGCTGATAGAGCATTATAAAGTGATTGCCGAGTGCTCTTCGCTTCCCTGCATCCTTTATAACGTCCCTTCAAGGACAGGCTGCAACCTGCTGCCCGAGACGGCGGCATGGCTCGGAAAGAATGTGAAGAATGTCGCTGCCGTCAAGGAAGCAACCGGCAATATCAGCCAGGTAGCCAGACTGATCGAGCTGGCTGACGGATCGCTTGATGTCTATTCCGGAAATGATGACCAGATCATCCCCCTGTGTTCGCTCGGCGGTGTCGGCGTTATCTCGGTTCTTTCAAATGTGGCACCCCGGAAAACGCATGAACTCACACAGGCCTGCCTCGACGGCGATTATGCAAAAGCAGCAAAAATGCAGATTGAGGCGCTTCCGCTCTGCAGGGAACTGTTCTCGGAGGTCAACCCGATTCCGGTAAAGGCCGCCATGAACATTCTGGGCTGGAAAGCGGGCCTGCCGAGACTTCCGCTGACGGAACTCGGGGAAGATCACAAGGTATCCCTTGAAAAAGCTCTGAGAGAGTACGGGTGTATGAAATGATCAGTATAATCCTTCACGGCGCCTGCGGGCATATGGGAAAAGTGACGGCGGAGATCTGCGCTGCGGATCCCCGCGTGCAGATTGTCGCCGGTGTTGATGCTTTCGGAAGCACTTATGGGGATTTCCCGGTGTACAGCAGCCTCTCTGACTGCACGGAGGAAGCGGATGTCATTATCGATTTCTCCACCGCTTCCGCAGTGGATGAACTGCTGGCCTACGGGGTGGAGCGCAGTATCCCGATGGTGATCTGTACGACAGGCCTCTCCGAAGAACAGGCTGCCGCGATCCGGGAAGCTGCCGGACAGGTGGCGGTCCTCCGGTCCGGAAACATGTCTCTCGGCATTAACCTGATCATCCGCCTGCTGAAGGATGCCGCAAAGACGCTGTGTCCGAACGGCTATGAGCCGGAGATTATCGAGATGCATCACAACCGGAAAATCGACGCACCGAGCGGAACCGCACTGATGCTGGCGGACAGCATCAACGAGGCGGAAAGCGGCATCTATAATTACACGTATGACAGATCCGGGCGGAGAGAAAAAAGAAATCCGAAGGAAATCGGCATCTCCTCTGTCAGGGGAGGGACGATCGTCGGTGTTCATGATGTGCTGTTCGCCGGGACGGATGAAGTCGTGGAGATTAAGCACACGGCTTATTCAAGAGCCATATTTGCCAAGGGCGCAGTTTCTGCAGCAATGTTTCTTGCACAGCACGGCCCCGGCCTTTTTGACATGCAGGACGTGATTGAAGCATCTGTCTGAGAGAGGAAAGAGATATGCGTTTTCGGCCGTGTATTGATATTCACAACGGAAAAGTCAAGCAGATTGTCGGCAGCTCCCTGCGGGATGAAGGAGATGTCGCCGAAGAGAATTTTATCTCGGAGAGAGGAGCAGCGAGTTTTGCCGCACAGTTCCGGGATGACGGCCTTTCGGGCGGCCATGTCGTGGTGCTTAACCAGATGTATTCCCCGCATTATGCGGCATCGAGAGCCCAGGCGCTGGAAGCCCTCCGGGAGTTTCCGGGAGGATTTCAATACGGGGGCGGCGTAACCGCTGACAATGCGCCGTACTGGCTGAATGCCGGAGCGAGCCATGTCATCGTGACGTCTTATGTTTTCAGGGACGGAAGAATTTCTTATGAGCATCTCCGAAAGCTGGAGAATGCCGTCGGGAAGAAGCGGATCGTCCTGGATCTCTCCTGTGCAAAGCGGGATGACTCGGATGTCTACTATATTATGACGGACCGCTGGCAGAAATATGCGGATACCCCGCTGAATGCCGAGCTGATGGAGCGGCTCTCGAGCCACTGCGCTGAATTCCTGATCCATGCCATCGCCAATGAAGGCAGGGGCGAGGGGATTGATGAAGAACTGGTCAGCATGTTCAGTGAATTCTGCAACTGCCCGATCACATATGCGGGCGGCGTCAGGAACCTTGGGGATCTCGAGGAACTGTATGCCATCGGTGACGGACGGGTTGACTTTACGGTCGGATCCGGGCTGGATCTGTACGGCGGGAGCTTCTCCTACAAAGAAATACTGGAGTTTTCTGCGGAGCACTGACGGGCTCCGCTTTTTTATCTTTGCCGCATGCACAGGAAGTCCGGAGGATAACAGAAGATGGCAGCAATCCGCCTGAAAGGAATATCTTGAAAAGTCAACTGGGATCGGGTATAATGAATTTAACGAAAATATCGCCTGATTGCGCGATGTTTTTGTACAATAAAACGGAAACGAGGTGACTGCAATGAAATTTGTAATCAGCGGGAAAAACATGGAGATAACCGACGGCCTGAGAGGAGCAGTCGAGGATAAGCTCGGAAAGCTGGAGAAATACTTCGCTCCGGACACAATTGTTACGGCGACGCTCTCTGTTGAAAAAGAGCGTCAGAAAATTGAAGTCACAATCCCGGTAAAAGGAACGATCATCCGCACGGAGCAGGTGAGCAACGACATGTATATGTCGATTGACCTGGCCCAGGAAGTGATTGAGAGACAGCTTCGGCGCTACAGACAGAAACTGAAAGACAGATATCAGTCCGGAGGCGGATTCCAGCCGGACTATCTGGAAAAGGCATATGAGGAAGAAGACGAAGTAAAGATCATCCGTTCCAAGCGGTTTGACATCAAGCCGATGTATCCGGAGGACGCATGTGTCCAGATGGAGCTTCTCGGACACAGCTTCTTTGTATTTGTGAATGCAGAGAGCGGCGAGACCAATGTCGTTTACAAGCGGAAAGGCGGATCCTACGGACTGATTGAACC
>CACZTA010000231.1 GCA_902783935.1 uncultured Lachnospiraceae bacterium
ATTCAGGAAGATCTCCGCGACAGCTTTCTGTTCTTCAGCGTCTGAGAAACCCGCGAGTATGCCGGCTTCACTGACCTGTCCGGTTTCAAGCTGTGAAAAAAGAATCTCCGCGGCCTTCCGGCAGACCCTGTCCTGAAAATCTTCGGGACTGATCAGCCCGCTGACCTCGTCGTAGACTGACGGTTTTGCAGCCAGCCAGTACAGAAGAAGCTTCTCGGCTGCCAGTTCCCCGTCAGACGGTTTCGTTTTTTCTATTCCCGATCTGGGCGGGCGGTACGTTTCAGCCGGCGTTCCGTATCTGGCCGCGCTCCGGACCAGCTTCCGCATGCCTTCTTTCTGTATGGAAAACCTGGCGCATACTGCCTCAAGATAGTTCTCCCGCTCCAGTTCATCCGTAAACTGCATAAGCCTTGACGCGCATGTCCTCTGGAATTTCGTCCAGGCCGCGGGATCATCTCTTTTTACGGATGCGGCCTCCCGCACAAGTTCAAAGAGAAATGCATTATCCGCCCGGGCGATGCGTTCCTCCATTGCAGCGCTGCCTTCCGAACGGATGCACTCGTCAGGATCCTTATACGGGGAGAGGTCCGCCACTCTCACGCCGAGACCGGCTTTCCTCAGGATCGGGATCGCGCGGAGCGCCGCCGTCCTGCCTGCTTCGTCACTGTCATAGATCAGACAGACCTCCGAGGTGTATCTTCCGAGAAGGGACGCCTGCTCTTCGGTGAGCGCAGTCCCGAGCGAGGCACAGGCATTTGTAAAGCCGGCCTGATGCAGGGTAATGACATCCATGTACCCTTCACAGAGAATCAGGTACGGGCGCCTCGTCGAACGCGCGTAATGAAGGGCATAGAGGTTTTTTCTCTTGTTGAAGAGAAAGCTCTCCGGCGAGTTCAGGTATTTCGGCTTTCCGTCCCCCATGACCCTGCCCCCGAAACCGATCACACGTCCCCGTATATCGGTGATCGGGAACATGACCCGGTTCCAGAACCTGTCACCCGGACCTTTCTTTTCATCAAAATAGAAAAGGCCGGTCTCCCGCAGGAGATCATCCGGATAAGATTGTCTTTTCAGATATCTGTAGAGCGAATCCCCGTACTGGTCCGCATATCCGAGGCCGAAGTGACGGATCGTTTTTTCATCAAGTCCCCGCTCTTTCAGATAGAGAAGGCCGCGGCACGGCCGGTCACGTTCCGCAGTCAGCCGGTAATAGTAAAATGCAGCTGCCTGCCTGTAAACAGCCAGCAGATTCTGTTTTTTCTCCGAAGCCGCCTTTTCTTCAGGCGAAACAGCTTCCTCAGGGAGCGTCATGCCCGCTCTGTCAGCCAGATACCGCAGCGCCTCTGTAAATGAATACTTGTAATAATCCATCAGGAAGGTGATGACATTGCCCCCGGCATGGCATCCGAAACAGTAATACACCTGTTTCCGTTCGCTCACACTGAACGAAGGAGTCTTCTCATGGTGGAACGGGCAGAGGCCGAGATAATCGCTTCCGGATCTTTTCAGGCTGACAACTTCTCCGATCACATCAACAATATTGTTTTTTGCGAGCAGTTCCTGTCTGATTTCTTCCGAATACCGCATCTTCAGTAAACACTCCATGATCTCGGAATGAACAGTTCTTCAAACCTGGCCTTTGAATACTGGTCTGTCATGCCGGATATATAGTCGCAGACAACTCTTGAAACCGGTTCCCCGTTCCGGATCATCTCCATATATTCCTCCGCCATCTTTTCCGGGAACCGCATATAATACTCATACATCTGTTCGAGCATGGAGACAGCCCTGACCTCTTCGCTCTTTGCGACCGGATTCGAATACAGGTGCTCAAACATAAAATCACGGAGCTCCTTCATGGCGGAACTGATTTCTTCGGACATGACCACCTCGTCCCTGCCGCGGGAAGACCGGACAATATCATGGATAAACGTGTTCAGCCGTTCCCTGGTCGACCGCCCGAGAAGCTCTCTCAGATGCGGAGGTATATCTGACTCGGACAGGATCTTTGCCCGCTCGGCGTCATCCATATCGTGATGAATGTAAGAGATCTTGTCGCACAGTCTGACCGCCTGGCCTTCAAGTGTGGAAGGGTGCCGCGATGTCCCGTGATTCAGGATGCCGTCAAGCACCTCCCGCGTCAGGTTCAGTCCCCTGCCGTCTTTTTCGAGGACCTGTGCGACACGGACGCTCTGCTCATAGTGACGGAACCCCTCCGGCGCCACCGCATTCAGCGCACGCTCTCCTGCATGTCCGAAAGGGGTGTGGCCGAGATCATGGCCCAGTGCGACCGCCTCAACGAGGTCTTCATTCAGCCGCAGGCAGCGCGCGACTGTCCGTGATGTCTGGCTCACTTCCAGCGTGTGCATCATCCTGGTCCGGTAATGGTCTCCCTGCGGAGACAGAAACACCTGAGTTTTATCTTTCAGCCTGCGGAATGATTTACAATGCACAATCCTGTCGCGGTCGCGCATGAAACAGGTCCGGATATCACAGGGCTCCTCCGGGACGATTCTTCCCAGAGAAGAACCGGACATACATGCCCATCTGCTGAGCGTTTTCCGTTCATTCAGTTCCAGTTCTTCCCTGATCAGCATCGGACAGCCCCCCGTTTTCTATAATCATTATTCCGCATCCTCTCCGGATTTCCTTTTTCCTCCGTGAGAAATATTTTTTTACATAATAGCTGCCCGCCTTCCGACGGGGAAGACGGGCAGACTGCATTCCTGTATTATTCGTTTTTTACTGATCAGTAAACGCCCTGTGCAAGCATCGCCTCAGCTACTTTTTCAAATCCGGCGATATTGGCGCCTGCCACATAGTTGCCTTTCATGCCGTATTTCTCGGCGGAAGCCGCCATCGTATCGGCAATCCCGTACATAATGTCTTTCAGTCTCTGATCGACTTCTTCTGCTGTCCAGGAAAGTCTCTCGGAATTCTGGGACATCTCGAGGGCCGATGTGGCAACGCCGCCTGCGTTGGATGCCTTTCCGGGTGTGAAAAGGACACCGTTATCCTGCAGGTATTTTGTTGCGTCAAGCGTCGTCGGCATATTTGCGCCTTCGAAAACGCCCTTGCAGCCGTTTGCTTTCAGCATCTTCGCATCTTCCAGCGTCAGCTCATTCTGCGTCGCACACGGGAATGCGTAATCACATTTGACGCTCCATACGCCTTTGCCTTCATGATATTCGGCATTCGGACGCTGTGCCTTGTATTCTGTCAGGCGGGCTCTCTGAACTTCCTTGACGTCTTTAAGAACAGCGACATCAATTCCGTCCGGATCATAGATCCAGCCTGAAGAATCAGAGCAGGTGACAACTTTCGCGCCAAGCTGCTGCGCTTTTTCAATCGCATAGGTGGCAACGTTCCCGGCGCCGGATACAGCACAGACAGCACCGTCAAGCTTCTGGCCGTTCAGCTTCAGGATCTCTTCCGTGCAGTACAGGAGGCCGTAGCCCGTCGCCTGTGTGCGGACGAGGGATCCGCCGAATGAAAGGCCCTTGCCTGTCAGGATGCTCTCGTATGCGCCGGTAATTCTCTTGTACTGGCCGTACAGATAACCGACTTCGCGTCCGCCGACACCGATATCTCCGGCCGGAACATCCGTATCGGGTCCGATATACTTGTAGAGCTCCGTCATGAAAGCCTGGCAGAATCTCATCACTTCACCGTCAGACTTTCCGTGGGGATCAAAATCGGAACCGCCTTTTCCGCCGCCGATCGGAAGCGTGGTCAGCGCATTCTTGAAAATCTGTTCAAATCCGAGGAACTTAAGGATTCCCTGGTAAACAGAGGGATGGAAACGGAGGCCGCCCTTGTATGGTCCGATTGCGTTGTTAAACTGCACTCTGTAGCCTCTCTGGACATGGACGACGCCATTATCATCTGTCCAGGGTACGCGGAATGTAATGATCCGGTCCGGCTCAACAAGTCTCTCAAGAAGAGCAGCCTTTCTGTACTTCTCTTCATTTGCATCAACGACGACGCGCAGCGATTCGAGCACTTCCGTAACAGCCTGGATAAATTCCGGTTCTGCCGCATTTTTCTGCTTTACGCTCTCAAGGACTTCATCAACGTATGACATACAAATAACCTCCTTCGTTTTGAATCCTCTATCAAAAAACGATTCAATTTTATCACCTGTTTTTCACACACACAATAGTTTTTTTGTATTATTTTTCGTACACTATCGTGATACAGCGATAAACGAAAAAAGTTTATGTTTCCGGTACTGTCATCTTTCCTCGCGGAAATATGACAGTCCGAGACTTGCGGGAGGCTGGTTTTCCGGTTTGTTCCGTTTGCTCGTCAGCACGAGTACGATGATCGTAACCAGGTAGGGAAGCATTTTGACCAGCTCCTGATTTGCCCTGGAAAGACCCGGAATATAAATGTAAAGAATATACAGCGCACCGAAAAGAAGTGCGCCCCAGATCGCATTTGCAGGATTCCAGAGTGCCAGGATGACCAGTGCAACGGCCAGCCATCCGCGGTCGCCGAAGCCGTTATTGGACCAGGTTCCGCCAAGATAGTCCATGACGAAATAGAGGCCGCCAAGTCCGGCGATCATGCTGCCGCACAGCGTCGCAACATACTTATACCGGTTGACGTTTATTCCGGCCGCATCTGCAGTTGCCGGGCTCTCACCCACTGCCACGAGATGCAGGCCTGTGCGGGTCCTCAGGATCACAAGCGTGACGATCACAGATATGATAATGGCGAGATATGTCAGGATCCCGTAATTAAAGAGGATCTTTCCCACAAACGGGATCCCGGACAGAACCGGAATTTTCGCGCGGTAGGCAGAAGCCGTGGATGCGACCGAAATCTGGCCGACACCGCCGGCTATCTTCGAGATGGAACCGCCGAAGAAATTTGCAAAACCTGTTCCGAATGTTGTGAGTGCAAGACCGACGACATTCTGGTTCGCACGGAGTGTGACGGTCAGGACGCTGTAAATCAGCCCGCCCAGGAAACTGGCCGCGAGACAGGTCAGCATCGAAACGAGCAGCCCCATGGCGGGACTCGGACTTGCAGTTCCTTTCTCATAGAAGAAAGCGCCCATCAGGCCGGCGATGCCGCCCATATACATGATTCCCGGAATCCCGAGGTTCAGGTTTCCGGATTTTTCCGTCACAATTTCGCCTGTCGCACCGAAAAGGATTGTTATCCCCTGTCCGATAGCACCCTGTATAAATGCCAAGAGTACGTTCATTCCGTCAGTCCTCCTTTCTCTCGCGGTAGACGACAAGTGAATAATTCACGAAGAATTCACAGCCGATCAGGAAAAACAGCAGGATGCCCGTAATGATGGATGAAGCATTTTCATTGAGACCGAACTGGGTCGCAATCTGGATGGAGCCCTGCTGCATAAAGACCAGAAAAACGGATACGATGATCATGGTCAGGGGATTGAACTTCGACATCCATGCGACGATGATCGCGGTAAAACCGCGGCCGCCTGCCGTACTCGTCGAGATCGTGTGGCTTGCGCCCGAAACAATGATGGCCCCGGCAAGTCCGCAGATGGCGCCGGAAATCATCATCGTACGGATGATGACCTTCCTGACGTTAATCCCCGCATAGCGCGCTGTATTGGCGCTCTCACCGACAACGGCCAGCTCATACCCCTGCCTGGTATATTTCATATAAACCGTCATGACAACAGTGACGATGACGACGATCAGCACATTCAGGAAGTAATCCATCCCGAATACTTTCGGGAACCATCCGGCTTTTGTCGCGGGATTAATGACGCCGACGGTATTGGATCCCTTCGGGTTCTCCCAGTAGACAATGAAATACGTAATGAGCTGCATGGCCGTATAATTCATCATCAGAGTAAACAGGGTCTCATTTGTATTAAAGTGCGCCTTGAAGATCGCGGGGATCAGGCCCCAGATCATGCCCGCTGCAAGGCTCGAAACGATAATCAGCGGCAGGATGGCAGACTTCGGCAGTTTATCACCCAGGTAAATCATTATCGCGGCAGTTGCTGCACCGCCCATCAGGATCTGGCCCTCTGCGCCGATATTCCAGAAGCGCATGCGGTACGCCGGTACCAGGCCGACAGCGATAATAAGAAGCAGGACGCTCTCTCTCACCGTCACCCATGCTCTTCTCTTTGTCCCGATCGCGCCGTCGATAATGCCGGAGTACACTTCGGCCGGGTTCTGCCGCGTAATCAGGTAAATCACAACCGCACAGACAATCAGGGAAAGAAGGACAGCGATCAGCCGGATGCCCCATTCCTTCGGTTTGGAGATCGTGTCCCGCTTGATCATATGAATGACAAGTCTGTCCTTCTGTTTATGTGATCCGTTCATCAGGCTTCCTCCTTTCCTCCGGTCATCAGAATTCCCAGTTCCTCTTTTGTGGACGTCCTCGCATCCACAATCCCGCTTATCCTTCCGCCCGCCAGGACCAGGATCCGGTCACACAGGTCCAGCAGGACATCGAGATCTTCCCCGACGCAAAGTACAGCGCTGCCTTTCTTTTTCTGATCATTCAGCAGATTGTAGATCGCGTAGGATGAGTTGATATCAAGTCCCCTCACGGGATAGGCGACCATCAGGACCTTCGGCCCGGAAGCGATCTCACGGCCTACCAGCACCTTCTGCACATTGCCTCCGGAGAGCCGCCTGACCGGTGTCGTCAGCCCGGGAGTCACAACTTCGAGCTTATCGACGACCCTCTGCGCGAGTTCCCTCGGGGTTTTTCTGTCGGTAAAAACAGGGTTGTCGCCCTTATTATAGCTTCGCAGCATCATGTTATCCGTGATGTCCATGGAGGCGACAAGGCCCATCCCGAGTCTGTCTTCCGGCACGAATGCCATCCGGATCCCCATTTGCAGGACTTCATCTGCTTTCTTGTCCTCAAGGGTAATGCAGCTGCCGGGTTCCGGATAAAACTTGATCTCGCCGCTCTCCATTTCCTGCAGGCGGGCGATTGATTCCAGCAGCTCCTTCTGTCCGTTGCCGGAAATGCCGGCGATGCCGAGAATTTCACCGGTATTGGCCGTAAACGTGATGTCGCTCAGGACATTTCTCGTTCCGTCGGCACTCTTCACGTTCAGACCCTTTACTTCGAGGCACGGCCGGACATCGACCGGTTCCGTCCTGTCGATATCCAGCGTCACTTTTTCGCCGACCATCATCTCCGTCAGGGATTCCGCCGTCGCATCACAGGTATCGACCGTACCGATGTACCTGCCCTTCCGGAGGACGCTGACGCGGTCGGATATTTCAAGCACCTCATTAAGCTTATGCGTAATGATGATGATGGATTTTCCTGCTTTCTTCATGTTCCTGAGAACATCAAAAAGTTTTTCCGTCTCCTGCGGCGTAAGCACCGCAGTCGGTTCATCCAGGATCAGAATGTCAGCTCCCCTGTAGAGAACCTTGACGATTTCAACCGTCTGCTTCTGGGAAACCGACATGGTATAGATTTTTCTGTCCGGTTCCAGGTCAAAACCGTAGCGGTTAGTGAGCTCTTCTATACTGGCGCGGATCGCCTTCATGTCCAGATGGTTCGGCCCTTTAAGTCCCAGAATAATATTCTGGGCGGCTGTCATGATCTCGATCAGTTTAAAATGCTGGTGGATCATGCCGATTTTAAGGTCAAACGCGTCCTTCGGAGAACGGATCAGCGCCTCCTGTCCGTTGACGATAATTTGTCCTTCATCCGGGAAATAGATACCGGACAGCATATTCATAAGCGTCGTCTTTCCGCTGCCGTTTTCGCCGAGAATGGCAAGGATCTCTCCTTTTCTCAGGTTCAGGCTGACATTATCGTTCGCAATCACCTTCTCGCCGAAGCGCTTTGTGACATTTTTTAACTCTATTGCATACTCCTGTGCCACATTCTTCTCCTTTACCGTCCACTATAACAGCAATTACGCAACCGGATGGCCGGTTGCGTAACTGAACATCATTCTTCCGCGCCTGATTCACTCATTATTCCTGAGAATCAATGCCGTCAATTGTCATGGCAAATGCCGGCGCACTTCTGAATTCGGATTCATGGAAATATCCGTCAGAAACATAATCTGCATATTGAGCAAAATCTCCGCCTTCTTCAATTGCTTCTTCGAGCGTCTTTCCGCCGTCTACCGTGAAAGTAGAGGTATCATAGACCTTGAGTTCGCCGGATTTGATCTGTTCTTCCACTTCCGCAAGCTTTTCTGTCGTACCCGGTGCAGCTGCCTTCTCATTGACCGGGAAGATGTAGCAGGAGCCGTCAATCAGACCTTTGCACCAGTCAACGGGGATCTCTGTTCCGTCAATGATGCACTGGACTGCTTCCGTGTAATACGGGCCCCAGCTGTTGCTCGGGCTTGTGATTGCAACGTCCGGAGCAACAGCGGTCATGTCGATATTATAGCCGACACACGGTACGCCGAGTTCCTGGCAGGCAGACGGAGCGCCGGTTGTATCAGCATGCTGGGAGATGAGGACGCAGTTGTCGGAGATCAGCTTCTTCGCTGTTTCCTGCTCTTTCGCCATATCGGCCCAGCTCTGTGTATACTGGACTTCCATCGTGGCGGTCGGGCAGACGGACTTGGCGCCGAGGTAGAAGGATGAGAAACCGGAAATCACTTCCGCATACGGGAAAGCGCCGACATAGCCGATCTTGGCCTCGTCTTCCTTGATATCGCCGTTTTCAATCATCTCATTCAGCTTCATGCCTGCAGCAACACCGGCAACATATCTTGCTTCATGGATGGCCGTGAAATAGTTATGGACATTTGTCGAACCTGCTTCCGTATAGGCAGCAGCCTGAGTGCCCGTTGCATGTGCAAACTGGATATCATCATACTCTGCAGCAGCCTGGAACAGATAGCTCTCATGTCCGAAGCTTGTTGCAAAGATGATATTGCAGCCTGATTCCGCGAGGTCGACAGCAGCATCGTAGCAGGATTCATCTTCGGGGATCTGAGTCTTCTCAATGATCTGGTCATCAGAAAGTCCGAGGGCTTCCTTCATTTCCTGGATGCCCTTCATATGAGAAGCGGTATATCCTTCGTTCTCATCACCGACATAAATCACGCCGACTTTGACTTCAGAAACATCCACTGCCTGGACGGCAGCTGCACTGAACATGGATACTGCCATAGCGGCACTCAGTGTAAGGCTTATGAATTTTCTGTTCATATTCTCCTCCTTTGACTCTGTTAAGCGATAAAATGAAAATCTGACAGAAATATTATAGACCACATATTCGGAAAAGTCCACCTGACAATCATTATAAAACCTGCTGATAGCGGCTCAGGAAATGCCCCAGTTTATCTGTTGCTTCTTTCAGCGTCGGCAGCATCGGCAGATAAACGATTCTGAAATGATCCGGTTCCGGCCAGTTGAAGCCGGTCCCCTGGACAATCAGGACATGCTCCTGGCAGAGAAGATCATAGGCAAACTGCGTATCATCCGTAATATTAAACCTGGCAGTATCGATCTTCGGGAAGCAGTAAAACGCGCCCCTCGGTTTTACGACACTGAGACCCGGGATCTGTTCAATCGCGTCGATCACAAAGTCTCTCTGTTTTGTGATCCTTCCTTCGGGCACGACATAGCTCCGAACGCTCTGATGGCCTCCGAGAGCCGTCTGGACGATCGACTGCGCAGGCACATTTGAGCACAGGCGCATGGAAGACAGCATCTTGATCCCTTCGATGTAATCGGCAGCAATTTTTTTGTTTCCGGACAGGATCATCCATCCCACGCGGAAGCCCGCGATCATGTGTGACTTTGAGAGACCGGAGAACGTCACACAGAAAAGATCCGGCGCAAGCGCCGCGATAGATGTGTGTTCATAGCCGTCCATGATCAGCCGGTCATAAATCTCGTCGGAAAACAGGATCAGCTGATGGCGGCGGGCGATCTCCACAATCCGCTCCAGGACATCTTTCGAATAAACCGCTCCGGTCGGGTTATTCGGGTTGATGATGACAATCGCCTTTGTCCGGTCCGTGATCTTCTGTTCCATATCTTCCAGATCGGGAAACCATTCACTCTGCTCGTCGCACATATAATGGACGGCTTTTCCGCCGGCCAGTGTGGCGCAGGCAGTCCAGAGCGGATAATCCGGAGCGGGGATCAGGATCTCATCCCCCTCGTCAAGCAGCGCCTGCATGGCGAGGTTGATCAGCTCGGAAACGCCGTTCCCCGTATAGATATCTCCCATCATGACATCCGGTATCCCGCGGTTCTGCGCGTACTGCATGATCGCCTTTCTCGCGGACCAGATGCCTTTGGAATTGGAATATCCCTGGCTTTCCCGCAGGTTCAGCTGCATGTCCCTGATTACTTCCAGGGGGGCATTAAACCCGAACGGCGCGGGATTGCCGATATTGAGCTTCAGGACGTCAATGCCGGCCTCTTCCATCCGGTCGGCTTCATCAACGACAGGACCCCTGATATCGTAAAGAACATTATCAAGTTTTGATGATTTATTAAACTTTCTCATTTTATGCCTCCGTCAACATGAGCTTTTTAAGCACAATCCCGCTCATCTTATACGCTTTTGAATAACGTTATTACTCTTTTCGGGATGCGTCAAGAAGAAGTTCATTGAAAATTCGGTATTGTTTACCGAACGTTCACAAATCGATTATGACAGATCCATATATGGATAAGATAATACAAATGATGATGAAGCCGGTGAAATGCTACATCACCTTTTCTTTTTCATATCCGCATAACATGCGGTAACTCCTTCCTTAAAGAGACAGCCCCGCGGCTGTCTCTTATATTGTGCAGAATTCTTCATTGTGCTAAAATAGCAGGGAGAATCAACCAGATCCCGGAGGTGACATGATGCCAGACGATGTTTATCATATTAAAATCAAAAACGGTCATAACAAGAGGCTCCGCTTCTGGTTTGCCCCCGTCAGCGACAAAATTATGAACGCCCGTGCGGACTGGCTGGATGATGCCGAGCTCTCCTGTGACAACATCAGCACGAAAGAGCTCGTCTATCCGTTTATCAAGAAGCATTTTCCGGGTGAATTCAAGTGGCGCAACGAGCTGAACCTGATGCCCTTTGAAAATGCGCTGGCCATGGCCCGTGAAATGCGCAGGGTATCAAAGCTCATGAAGCGCAACTTTACGGATCCCCGTCTCGCTTCCTACAAGCGCCGCATCACCATCGACCTTCTTGTGAGCGAGCAGGAGTATGAAGAGCGGTTCGCAAATGCATCAGAGCGTCAGAAACGTGCCGCTGTTGCCGATCATATCGGCGTCGTGACGGAATTCTATACGGCCATAGCCGATTATATCGAAGATACGGTCGAAGAATATGAGCCGAAAGGCTTCCATTCGATTGCCATTTATGCCCCTCACTGATATATAAGTCTGATATTTAAATCCCGGAGCCGCTGCGGTTCCGGGATTTTTTTCGAATTCCTTTAATAACCGGCGCCGGTCAGCTCCGTATGCATCTTCCGGTAACGGCGCGGCGTTGTTCCGTAATGCTTCCGGAACATTTTGCAGAAATAGGAGCTGTGGTGATAGCCGACCCTTTCCGCGATTTCAGAAGTCAGCGAGTTTTCCGTCACCAGCAGGTACGCAGCCCTGTCGATCCGCGCGTTTTCGATAAACTGCCTCACGGAAATGCCTTCGATCCGCCTGAAAAGCACGCACAGATAATTCGGGGAAAGGCTGACTTTCTGCGAAAGCAGTGCAAGAGACAGGTCTTCTTCCAGATGCGTCAGAATATAGACTTTAATAAATTCTATCTCTTCCTTCGAGTTTCCGCGCGTATATTTTATCTGTTCCGGAAAATGATCCGGATCATCCTCAAAGCTGTCCGGAACCGATACTGACAGTGAAGAAGCCGCTTCCATATCCGTCAGCAGAATACCCGACCCTTCAAAACTGTTCAGAATTCTGAAAGCTTCTTTCAGACTTCCGGCGCTGACAACATCTGATGCCGGACTGTCTCTTAAGATGACGCCGCGGACACGGTTATAGAGATTTTTTCTTCTGGATACGATGACGAATTTCTTATCCTGTAGCATAATAACCCCCTCTGAATTAAATATTTTCATTAAAGCCGACTCGCCAAGCTGTTCGACAGCAACGATAATATACAAAAATTCTGATAGGTTATCAAGCCTTTTTATGCAAATTGTTGGAACTTTTTATAAAAATTAAAAAAACTACTGTTTCTTTTTGCTATCGGGTATTCAAATCATAAATTACCTTCAAGCCCCTGATCGTCAGATCCGGATCCAGCCGTATCTCAATGGAACAGTATGGGATGATCATTCCTGCCATGCCACCTGTGGCAACAACAGCGGCATCCGCCCCCATCTGTGCGCGGATGCGCCGGATCATACCGTCGAGCTGGTCCGCCTGGCCGTAAACAATTCCGCTGCGCATACTGTCTACTGTATTCGTCCCGATCGCCTGCCCGGGATTGTCCAGACTGATCTCCGGCAGCTGCGCGGTATTGGCAACCAGCGCCTGGAGGGAGACCCTGACACCCGGCATGATCACCGCCCCGCGGAATGCCCCGTTCCGGTCAATGGCCGAGAGTGTCGTGGCCGTTCCCATGTCAATGACGATGAGAGGGGTTCCGTAAAGGGCTATTCCTCCGACTGCATTGACGACAAGGTCCGCCCCCAGCGTCCTCGGATCATCAATCCTGATCTTCAGCCCGTTGCGCACTCCGGGGCCCACGATCAGCGCGTCGAGTCCCGTAACAAGCCTGACAGCATTTTTCATGACAGGTGTCAGCTGCGGAACAACGCTTGATATGACAGCCCCGCCGATCTCCTCCTCCCTGATCTTCTTCAGCGAAAAGATTGTGCGCAGCATGACCGCATATTCGATCTGTGTCTTTCTGACATCCGTCGACAGCATTTCCGACATGACCGGCTCCGATCCGCGGATCAGCCCGATCTCTGTAAGTGAATTTCCCATATCGATGGCAAGGACCATCTTTTCCTTCTCTCCCATCTCAGCCGTCCCCACTGTCCTTAAGCCCGAAGAAGCTGCCGTCCCTGGCGCCTCCGGCTGTCAGCTCATTATAAATCAGACATTTGTATTTTCTCAGAGTCTCCTGCTCTTCCGCAGGTACATCATCCGTATCCCACTCATGCTGGCGGCCGTCAGTTCCGAGATAACCGAATGCATTCATGGCCGGGATTGTTTTCATCTGATTAAGAAGGTAGTTACCGTAAGGTGCCTGTTCAAGTCCCGCAAGTGAGAGAAGATACGGATACAGGTAATTGGCCGACAGCAGCTTTCCGTCGCTTTCGGGAATATCGTAGTTGGCCCAGATCACATATTTGGACTGATACTGCCGCTGCTCTTCCTCAAAGGAAAGGCTGTCCGCATGTTTGCCGGCACAGTACTCCCAGAAATCGTCACTGATCTCAGGCTGATGGTCGCCGAAGAAACAGATCAGCGTCTTCTGATCCGACCGGCTGTAATATTCTGTCAGTTCCTTAAAAGCTTCGTCTGACAGCCGCACAAGAGATGCGTACTGGTCCGCCGCTGCACTTTTGGTTCCGCTGTAATTCTTTACATGGACGGTACTCTTGAAAGATGCATCATCATAAGAACTGTGATTCTGCATGGTTACATTAAAGAGGAACAGCTTCTCGCCTTTTTCCTTCTGTTCTGTCTGGCGGATAATTTCCTCATAGTCTCCCCGGTCGCTTACGTATCCTCTGACCGTTTCCGCATTTTCATACGCATTCTCGATAGAGAGGAACGTATCCAGACCCATCCTCGGATACACGATGCTTCTCGACCAGCCCTTCGCTTTATACGGGTGCATCGCCACTGCGCGGTATCCCTGGGCGGAAAGTGTCCTGGCTGCAGTATACTGCTTATCTTTGATGTAAGATGTAAAAACAACTGTCTGGGGCGAAAGCACACAGGAATTCCCTGTCAGGAATTCATATTCGGTATTGCATGTCAGTCCCCCTTTCACGGAGACCAGCAGATTTCCTTTCTGCGTGTTTTCAGTAAGCGAATCGATAAACGGCATCATGGAGACATCCGTAGAGAATCCGGGATAAACGCGCAGATCCGAAAATGCCTCATTCATGATCACGATAATATTTTCCGGTATTTCTTCAGCTGCAGGTGCTGCCGCGGCCGGCGCCGTCTCTTCCGCCTCCCGGATAATCTTCTTTACTTCTGCCGACGAATACTTATCAGGTTCCTTCGGGAATGAAGCCCTGGCAAACTCCAGAAAGCCGCTCTCCATGCCGAACAGGCGGTAGGTATACCATGGCTGCCAGTCCCGCAGCCAGACACCGCGCCCTGCCAGAAAACCGGTCTTGAAAAATACAGTGATAAAGACTGCCATGAGAAGGACAGCAATTCCCCTGCCTGCAATTTTCGTACTGATTTTTTTGAAAATGAAGCGGCTCCGGTGGTTCCCCAGGAAAATAATAACAGCCGCCGTCAGTACCCAGCAGGCGACGATCTCCCAGTTCGGCTCATACGTATAATGATCCGCCACCGATGCAGCCGTCCTCACGGCACTCAGGTCCACCCACTGGAACGGAGACCCCCTGAAGCGCTGGACAAAGTAATTGACGGTTCCCCAGAGGAGAAAGAACAGATTCCCGATTTCCATTCCGATCGTAACGGAGTTGACGGCGAAAACGGCAACCAGATACAGGACAAAGGTTATCAGGATATTAATAATCTTGAACTGGGTTTCCATCCTGACAAGATAATAATTGTTGATCAGTTCAATCTCTAGAAACGACAGAACGGCGTTCAGAAAAACCAGCCCTGCAGACACTATGAATACCTGTATCCCGGCAGTCAGGCGCCTGCTTTTTGAAGAACCCGCCCTGCATGACATCCTGATGGTATCAGCCGCGGCCAGGAGAAGCAGGATCAGCAGAATAAAGAAAATCGGGCGCCTGACCGTCTCAAGAGGGATATCGACAGCCGGATTCATGACCGAATTTGACTTAATCACCCTGTTTCCCTGAAAGAACAGAATCCTCCGGGAAATCAGCAGCCACAGGCCTCCCGCGGCAACGATCAGCCTGACAACGGTTCCGATTGATACTCTGAAATTAGAAAAATCAATCTTTCGCAATTTATACTCACCTCATACAGCGGCGGCTGTCATTCCGCAGAACTGACAGCCGCCGGGAAACTCTATTTCTTTTCGACTGGTTCCGTCGCTTTCACAAGCCATTCCTGTTCTTCCGCGTTCAGATAGGGAAGAACGGAATGCCTGACTTTCTCATGATAATCATTCAGCCTATCAATATCTGCCTGTTCCAGATATGCCGTATCAATGGCATCAAGATCAATCGGAACAAAGGTCAGCGGCTCAAACTTCAGGAAGGAGCCGAACTCATTGGTCACGTCCTCTGTCGTCAGCAGAATGCTTTCTGTCCTGATTCCGTATTTCCCTTCCCGGTACAAACCCGGTTCATCTGATGTGATCATACCGGGAAGCATCGGCGGGTCAGCAATTCCCGCATGTACACCGCCGATGCGCTGCGGGCCTTCATGCACATTCAGCATATAGCCGATTCCGTGCCCGGTTCCGTGGTTATAATTCATCCGCAGACGGTAGAGGGGCTCCCGTGCAATCATGTCAAGCTGGGCCCCGGTCGTGCCGGCTGCAAAAACCGCGTACATAAGCGCCAGATTCGCGGCAGCGACGACAGTAAAGTCTCTTTTCATCTCATCGCTGAGCGTTCCGACGGCAATTGTCCTCGTCACGTCTGTCGTGCCGCCGTCATAATGGCCGCCCGAATCCACGAGAAGAAAGCCTTCCGGCCTGATCCGGGCCGAACCTTCCTCCGGAGCCGCGTAATGTGCCATGGCGGCATTCGCCCCGTAAGCTGATATAGTCGGAAAAGAACAGTCAAGGAACCCGTGTATTTCTTCCCTCAGTGAATCCATCAGACACGCGGCGTCATACTCCGTCATCCCGTCGAGGGTTTCCATCGTTTTGATCTTATGAATAAACCTGCATACCGCCACGGAATCCTTCAGATAAGAGATCCGGCTGTTTTCTGTCTCAGCCTGGTTCTTGACGGCTTTCAGATCAGACGTGAGATTCGGGAGATCCATCACATCCCCTTTATCCTTCAGCAGGTCTTCCAGAGCGTCACTGGAGGCAGTCCTGTCAAAGAGGACGGTGCCCTCAAAATGATAATTCCTTATGTAATCAAAAAAGCTGTCGTAATCATGCAGCTTGATCCGGTTGTCTTTCAGATAGGAGGTGAGTTCTTCCGTCACAGCCCCCGGCTGAAGAAACAGGTCTGCAGTATCTGTTCCTACCAGCAGATAAGAAAACGCAACCGGCGAACAGGCAATATCATTTCCCCTGATATTCAGCAGCCACATAGTATCATCCAGTTTTGAAAGGATATATGAGCTGCATCCCTTCTTCTGCATAATGCGTCTGACCTCACCGAGCTTTTCCGAACACGTTCTTCCGCTCAGCTCGACCGGAAGGATCCTGACCGGATTACAGGGCCTGGCCGGTCTTCCGATCCATGTCGCACTGACAGGGTCTTCTCTTGCCTCGACTTTGGCACCGCACTGCCGGGCTATATCCCGGATTACTTTTCCCTTTGTTGCACTGATATAACGTCCGTCAAAGCCCAGGACCATGTCTTTCGCCAGCGTCTTTGACAGATACTGTTCGACCGTCGGTGTGTCAGGCTGTCCCATGCGCATCAGTTCAACGCCGGTGTCTTCAAGTTCCTTTGCGGCAGAGATAAAATACCGCCCGTCCGTCCACAGCCGGACCGAATCCTTCTCAATAACCAGGTAAACATTGTCACTGGTACATCCCGTGAGGAACTCGGATATTTTATCATGCTCACACACATATTCAGAGGAATGCGGATCCGTGGAAGAGATCAGGAAGATATCCAGTCCCGCGTTAATCATCTCTGTCCGGAAGCACATCAGTCTGTTCCGGATTTCTTCTTTTGATGTCAATGTAAGCCTCTCCTGTTCATAAATAATAAACGTACGGAGTACATTATACCAGACTTATGCCGATCCGTACACGTCTGGAAATAAAAAGAGCTGCCGCTCTGAAAAGCGGCAGCATCATTTTTCATCAGATTATTTATTGTTCAGGGCGGCCTGTGCAGCTGCAAGGCGTGCAATCGGTACGCGGAACGGGCTGCAGGAAACATAATTCAGTCCTACGCGCTGGCAGAAATCGATCGTGGACGGATCGCCGCCGTGCTCGCCGCAGATGCCGAGCTTCAGGCCCGGTCTTGTGGAACGGCCGAGAGACGAAGCCATCTTGACCAGCTTGCCGACGCCTTCCTGATCCAGTCTTGCAAACGGATCGGACTCATAGATCTTGTTTGCATAATAGCTCTCCAGGAACTTGCCTGCGTCATCGCGGCTGAAACCGAAGGTCATCTGTGTGAGGTCGTTTGTTCCGAAGGAGAAGTATTCTGCTTCTTCAGCGATCTCATCGGCCAGAAGGGCAGCCCTCGGGATCTCGATCATGGTTCCGACATGATACTTGATATTGGACTTCTTCTCTTCTTTGACCTTTTCAGCTGTTTCGACGATGATGTCCTTGACGAATTTCAGCTCTTTCTTCTCGCCGACAAGCGGGACCATGATTTCCGGAATGATGCGGAAGCCCTTCTCGGCAGAGACTTCGATCGCTGCTTCGATAATGGCGCGTGTCTGCATGGCGGCAATTTCCGGATAAGTGACAGCCAGACGGCAGCCGCGGTGACCCATCATCGGATTGAATTCATGAAGCGCTTCGCACTTCGATTTCACTTCTTCGACGCTCTTGCCCATGTCTTTTGCAAGCGCTTCGATTTCAGCGTCTTCCTTCGGAACGAATTCATGGAGAGGCGGATCCAGAAGTCTGACGTTCATGGACTTGCCTTCAAGGGCCTCAAACATGGCCTTGAAATCGCTCTTCTGATACGGAAGAAGCTCAGCAAGTGCAGCCTGTCTCTCTTCAGCTGTATCGGCGAGGATCATCTTTCTCATATGATGGATTCTCTCCTCGCTGAAGAACATATGCTCTGTACGGCAGAGGCCGATGCCTTCCGCGCCGAGCGCAACCGCCTGCTTTGCGTCACGCGGTGTGTCGGCGTTAGTGCGGACCTTCATGGTCTTGAACTTGTCCGCCCAGTTCATGATACGCGCAAAATCGCCGCCGATATTTGCCGGAACGGTCTTGACGTCGCCGTAATAAATCTTGCCGGTGGAACCGTCGAGCGAGATGTAATCGCCTTCGACAATATGCTTTCCGCCAAGATCAAACCACTTCTCTTCTTCGTTGATCTTGATTTCCGTGCAGCCGGAGACACAGCATGTGCCCATGCCGCGGGCAACGACGGCAGCGTGGGAGGTCATGCCGCCGCGGACGGTCAGGATGCCTTCTGCGGAGACCATACCTTCGATATCTTCCGGAGATGTCTCCAGACGGACGAGGACGACTCTCTCTCCTCTTGCTTTCCATTCTTTTGCGTCTTCAGCAGTGAAAACGACTTTGCCGGCGGCTGCGCCCGGAGATGCCGGAAGTGCGCTGCCGATTACCTCTGCCGCCTTCAGCTCCGCTGCATCGAACATCGGGTGAAGCAGCTGGTCAAGCGATTTCGCCTCGATACGGAGAACGGCTTCTTCCGGTGTGATCTTTCCTTCATCAACCAGTTCGCAGGCAATCTTGAGTGCCGCATGGGCTGTTCTCTTGCCGTTTCTTGTCTGCAGGAAATAGAGCTTTCCTTCCTGGATGGTGAATTCCATATCCTGCATGTCACGATAATGATCTTCCAGCATATGGGCGATCTTCATGAATTCCTCGAAGCACTCCGGCAGGTCTTCCGCCAGTCTCGCAATCGGCTGCGGCGTGCGGACACCGGCAACCACGTCTTCTCCCTGTGCATTGATCAGGTATTCACCGAAAATGCCGTTTGCGCCGGTAGCCGGGTCACGGGTAAACGCAACGCCCGTGCCGGATGTTTCGCCCATGTTTCCGAATACCATCGTCTGTACGTTGACCGCGGTGCCCCAGTCGCCCGGGATATCATTCATGCGGCGGTAAACAATGGCGCGGGGGTTATCCCAGGAGCGGAA
>CACZTA010000232.1 GCA_902783935.1 uncultured Lachnospiraceae bacterium
GAGACTGAATGTTGCGGTCTGGTATTCCCCGTCTGCCCTGAAATTCCCGATCTTGGCATTTTCAATGATCTGTCCCGTATCCGGGGCGGACACCTCGTAAGAAACCGAATGGACGGTATTTTTATAGGGTTTATAAGAGACGGTCAGGGCCCGTTTTGTCGTCATCGGGATCAGTGAATCCCTCATATTTGCCGCATCCATCTCCGCTGTATACCCGAACATGCGGTTGACCTTGTAGCCGCTGATATCTACGCACATGACAGGAAGCGTCGGATCTTCCAGATCCGACGCACTGACTGTCTGCTGGCGCTGTATCACCGCAAACTGCGAAAACACGATCACGCAGGCGATGAAGAGAGCGGCGTATGCAATTAGTTTAACGACTCTGCTTTTCACTGTATTTGTGAGCTTCCTCCAGCATCATGTCCTTGACCTTCATGAGACGCACCTGCGTGCTTCGCTCATTTTCGTCGAGCTTCATTGTAATGTACCGGATTCCCTCCTGGGTCTCCGGAATAATGACATGCTCGAGAGCATTCACCCGGCGGCGGGTCTTCTCAATCTCGGTCGCCATCAGCTGGCATGCTTTTTCAATCTCCGCCAGTTTCAGCATATCGGGCAGCACCTCGGACAGTGACCTGACCGCGCCGTCCAGGTCCCCGGAAGTGAAGGCAAACCCGTAGGAATAAATATCGTTGGCGTCAGCGGTCCGCGTTTTATACTCGAACACGGGAATGTCGACACTCATGACATTTTTCTTATCCTGTTCCAGATAGACCTCCTGCTTCGGCGCCATCAGGGCAGCCCGGAGCGTTTCTTCCGACATGCCCGCCTTGGCCAGGACGAAGTTCCGGTTGGCATCCGCGATGCCTTTCTCCACTTTTTTGCGAAGCTCCATATCTTCCCGCACCAGATCCAGAAACTGACGCATCAGCTCATCGCGCTTGTCCTTCAGCAGACGATGTCCTTTCGTCGCCGTGACGAGCTTCCTCTTGAGCCTGGTCAGCTCCATTCTGGTTGGTGTAACCTGTGATCCGGCCATAGTTTTCCCTCTTTACTTCTTCTCGTAATACTGATCGAGGATCTTGTCGGAGATACGCTTCAGCTCGGCTCTCGGGAGGATTCTCAGAAGATCCCAGCCGATTTCCAGCGTCTCTTCGATCGAGCGGTCTGTCTTATATCCCTGGTTGACATACTGATTCTCGAATTCATCCGCAAACTTCGCGTAAATGAGGTCCGCTTCCGTGAGGGCCGCCTCGCCGAGGATGACCATCAGTTCCTTCGCTTCCTTGCCGCGGGCATATGCCGCGAACAGCTGGTTCATGGTTGAAGCATGGTCGCCGCGGGTCTTGCCTTCGCCGATACCCTTGTCCTTCAGACGGGACAGGGACGGGAGGACGTCGATCGGCGGCTGGAGGCCTTTGCGGTACAGTTCGCGGGAAAGGATCACCTGGCCCTCCGTGATGTAGCCTGTCAGGTCGGGGATCGGGTGGGTCTTGTCGTCTTCCGGCATGGTCAGGATCGGGATCATCGTAATCGATCCGGTCTTTCCTCTCTGCCGTCCGGCGCGCTCGTACATCGTCGCAAGGTCGGTGTACATGTAGCCCGGATATCCGCGGCGGCCCGGCACTTCCTTGCGGGCTGCGGAAACCTCGCGCAGCGCATCCGCATAGTTCGTAATATCCGTCAGGATGACCAGGACGTGCATATCCTTTTCAAAGGCCAGATATTCGGCGGCTGTCAGCGCCATACGCGGTGTCGAAATACGTTCGACGGCCGGATCATTCGCCAGGTTGATGAAAAGGACGGTTCTGTCGATCGCGCCCGTCTCGCGGAAGGACTCCTGGAAGAAGTTCGCTTCCTCGAATGTGATGCCCATCGCGGCAAACACGACGGCGAACTGCTCATCAGTCCCGCGGACTTTCGCCTGACGTGCAATCTGGGCGGCAAGCTGTGCGTGCGGAAGGCCGGAAGCCGAGAAAATCGGGAGTTTCTGGCCTCTGACCAGTGTGTTCAGGCCGTCGATGGCCGATACGCCCGTCTGGATAAACTCGGACGGATATGCTCTCGCCGCCGGGTTCATCGGCAGGCCGTTGATATCCATGCGCTTCTCCGGCAGGATTTCGGGGCCGCCGTCGATCGTTCTGCCCAGGCCGTCGAAGACGCGGCCGAGCATGTCCTCCGACACGCCGAGCTCCATGGC
>CACZTA010000233.1 GCA_902783935.1 uncultured Lachnospiraceae bacterium
AACTGCAGTTCGTATCTGAACAGTTTCCTGTATTCCAGCATTCAGGGATGGCATCAGATCGACTCTGATCTGATCGCGGCGAATTACGGCGAGTATATCAATTTCTATATTCCTATCCTGGGAATTCCCCTGGCGCTGTCGTCAGCCAGTACTTCGGCCATGATGCCGGAGGTGGCCGGCCGGTATGCTGTCGGGGAAATGGAAGAGGTGAATCGGGAGGTCAATCAGTCGATCCGCCTGTCCATGTTTATCTGTATACCGTGCATGGTCGGTCTGACCGTCCTTTCCTATCCGATCATGGGGATGCTTTTCCCGACATCTACAGACCTGGGCGCAAGGCTGCTCCTGGCAGGTTCCGTCTTCGCGGTAACGGATTCGTTCTCCATTATCACGGGAGGCGCGCTGCAGGCGATCGGTCATCAGAAGAGGGCGCTGATCAATGCGGCCATTTCGCTTGTAGTCAATCTTGTCTCACTGGCTCTGATGCTCGCGGCAGCTCCTGTACTGGATGTATACGCGGTCATGCTGGCCAATATCCTTTTCTCGGTCGTCTGCTGCATCCTGAATGTGCAGTCAATGAGAAAATACCTGCACTTCAGGGGCGAGATACGGAAAACCTATATGGAACCGTTCCTGGCATCTGCGCTTATGGGGGCGGCTGCCTATGCGATCTACCAGGGATTGTTCACTGCGACGAAGCGTCCGTCGATCGCTCTGATCGTGTCCGTGCTTCTGGCCGTCATCATCTATATGATACTATATGTTGTGATATCAGGGACAAAAGAGGACGAGATGTTGCGTTTTCCGATGGGAAGGCATATAGTCAAAATTCTGAGAAAACTGCGGATCTATCGCTGATTTTTTTGCATATTGTCCAACGGTTGACAGTAAGTCTTAAGAAAATATTAAATTCCTGCTTTACAAGTATGAACCCTTGTGCTATATTATGTTACATAAGACGGACGGATACGTCCTGCAGTATGCAACGGTCTGGGGAGGCCGTAAGTAATAAAAGGGGAGATCACAGCTATGAAAAGAACAAGAAGTATTACCAGACTGGTCACGATTCTCTGCGCGGCCGTTTTTATTTTTGGCTGCACGACTACTGTCTTTGGTGCGAATGACCTGGTGGGACGCGCAACCGGAAACGGCAGCTCCACATCCACCACATCAAGAACTACCACAAGAAACAGTTCGTCCACGACGTATACCGGTTCAGGCAGCACAACAAAGGTATCTGCCGGAACAGAGACGACAGGCTATATGCCGAGCGCAGTAGCAACGTCCACGTATACAAAGGGCGCCGCAGTTGCTGCTCCTACAACGACCCGCGTGAGTTCGGCTGTTCAGACCGGCGTTATGGATAAGATCCTTCCGTTCGTGATCGTGATCAGCGCAGCGGTCCTGGTATTCTGGCTCTTCTTCCACCTGCAGATGAATCAGGTGCGTTACGGCAAGTCCGAGAAGTATTACAAAGAGCTGCTGGACTTCAAGGTCATGTGCAAGATCTGATCTTATATGAAAAAACCGAGACAGGCTCCCGTTTACGGGGGCCTGTTTTTTTGCTTTTCAAACAGAAGACCCTATGGTATACTGTGTTAAGTGTTTTTACCAATATCAGGAGAAACAGGAGGACATTCTTATGAAGCATATTCAGACACTTGAGACCAAAAATCTGCAGAACACCGTTAAGAAGGGCGGATGCGGCGAGTGCCAGACATCCTGTCAGTCTGCCTGCAAAACATCCTGCACAGTCGGGAATCAGTCCTGTGAGCAGACCAAATAAATTCTGACTTTGTAAGTGATATTCATTGCGGCAGACTCTGCTCCTCAGGCAGGGTCTGTCGTGCTGAATAAAGAATAACAGGAAACCGCTTTGATACACACTTTTGAAAACAACGGATACAGACTCTGTCTGGATGAGAACAGCGGATCTGTACATGTTCTTGACGAGATCTCTTATGAAGTGCTTCGCCGCCTGGAGGCGGGGGAGCCTGTTTCTG
>CACZTA010000234.1 GCA_902783935.1 uncultured Lachnospiraceae bacterium
CGGCCCGCAGGAAGAAAAACAGGAGAACGGTATCCAGCACCAGCAGGATACCCAGAAGCATAACTGTCCGCGCGTGGGCGCCGAGCCAGGCTCGGAGAGGAGACATCTGCTGTCCGGCTGTCCTCTTTATTGCCTCTGCAGCGGCGTCGCCTTTCCCGTATTCCCGGATAAATGCGAGCGCCGTCTCTTTGGTAAGCACAGTCGCATTTTTGTTATCGGATGCCAGAAAAACCTGCATGAGAAATGCTGCATCTGCCCCGTCAAGAGCAGATACGCCTGATAAAACAGGATCATCACTCACTGCTCCGCCGGAAGCAAGCAGCATCAGCATATGATCCTGAACTTCCTTCATATCCGGGACAGCCGCAATCGATTTCCGCTGTGTGCTGGATATTTTCTTTCTGGAAATGGCATATGTCATGGAAAGCAGTTTCCAGACGTCTTCATCGCTGTAATCTTTCAGTTCCGGCACTTCGCTCGCCCAGGATTCCGCGAGAAGGGTGCGCGCAGCCTCCTGACTTCCGCTCCTGACACTTTCGTCAGCTCTCGACAGAGCCGGTTCAATCGTCTGCGCATAGAGAGCATCCGCTTCCTTTTTCAGGTCGGCTTCAGCGGTCAGCGCACCTTCTGAAGAAGAGCCCGGACTGTCAGACTCCCTGAAAGCCATTGCACCGGCTGCAGTCAGAAATGCCCCTGCAGCGAACAGGATGGATAAAACCGCCATCAGGATAATCTTCCGGCGGTCAGTCCGGACTTTTGCATAGTTCATATGTCTGCCCCGCCCTCATCAGGAAACCGTCACCGCTTCCTGGAACTTCGTGCGAATCTCTTCGCGGTCATGATAGCACCGCTCCCAGTCGACCCCGATATCCATCGAAATCAGATCGTCTGTACTGATCGAGTCATACGGAACCTCCGTCATGCCCTTCAGGACGCCGTGCATGTACGCATCGATAATATACTTCTGGCCTTCTTCGCTGAGCAGCCATCCTGTAATAGCTTCACATGCCTCGATGTTTGCATTTGCGCTCCGCTCCTCCGCCACAGTCATGACGGTACTCGGCACCAGGATAACGCCGTCTTCCGGATAAATCACTTCGATCTTTGAATTATCTTCCTTGCGCGCCCTCAGCACGGATTCTTCAAGGATCATGATCGTTTTGCACTCCCCTGTCTGAAGCTTCGCAAGCGCAGTGGATCCGGATTCGACCATTACCTCGTTTTTACCGAGCGCATCAAAATACTCATAGCCGTATTTATCGGAAAGCGCAGTCGCAGCCGCCATCGCTGTCCCTGATGTCAGCGGGTCGCTCATGGAAATGACACCTTTCAGGCTTGTATCTTCCGCGAAATCCTTAAAGGTTTTCGGCACTTCATCTTTACTGCAGATCTCCGGATTATAAGCGAGCACCATATTGAGGACGCGGACGGGATACCAGTATCCTTCTTCGTCGTAGTCGAAGCGGAGAATTTCATCGGCGTTTTCGATCTCCACCGGTTCAAGATATCCGTACTCCTTCAGCTCAAGGGAATAAGATGGTTCGGCCACCATCAGCATGTCACAGCCGAGGATTCCCTTCATGTCAGAGCCCATCTCGCCCGCCAGTTTGGTCTGGAGTTCTCCTGTGCCGCCGTAGAAGAACTCGACATCCAGATTCGGAAATGCTTCTTTCAGCGCTTCTGTCATCATATCAATGGCAAACGGATACATGGATGTGTAAATGACAACCTTTCCTTCGATATCCTCCGGATCGGCATCTGCTGCACAGCACGGCAGGGCGGCAGATGTGAGAATTGTCAGGGCAAGTAATACCGTAAGAAGTTTCTTCATTTTTATAATCTCCTTATGTCTGATGTCACTGTTAATAAATATCATCAAATTCTGTTTCGCTGTACTCCGGCACTGCTCCTTCAAGCACCGGATTCCCGAACTCATCGAACTCAAGCATGGCGTATTCCTCCGGTCCGTCCGACGCGGGCGTATAATCCTCCGGGTAAAGTGCTTCATCAAAACCCGGGTCCGGATTCCCGGCATCACCTGTCCCGCCGTTGTAATAATCAAACAGATCTTCCGGATCGCTGAGGAGGACATTCAGCACATGGATATCCCAGTGCCGTTCCTCCCGGCCCGCACTGCCGAACACACCGTTTTCACCACCTCCGTCGAATGCATCAAATGCCGGTACAGGCTGTCCTGTCTCTCCGAACCGCAGCCGCAGGATATCTGCGAGGGAAAGTGAAGCAGCCTTTTCTGCTGTCTGCTCCCCGGCAGGCGGTTCCCCTGATCCCTCCGCCCCTTCCGCATGTTTCCCGTACATCCGGTCCACACAAAGCGGAAGCGAAATCCCAAAGGACCCTGCAGGGGTCTGTTCGTCATTCCACAGCCACTTAAGGCTCGTATCCACCCCGGCATTCATCCATGCAAGGCTGATATTCAGCGAACTGAACAGGGGAATCTCTCCGTCAGCTGCATTCATGATGAGAGTCGTCCAAACAGGGTTGTATTCATTTTCTTCAAAGATATAATTCAGCGGATCATACAGGTATACCTGATTATATCCGAACCGGTCGCCTGCCGTCATTTCTTCAATATCCGTCTCATACGCTTCCATAAGGTCTGCGTATGTCTCATATACTTCAGTGTCAGTCAGGCTCCCGGATGTTTCCGCTGATTCCTTATTTTCCTGCAGCAGCTGCAGGTCCTGCCGGAACTGTGAGAGGCAGAGATCCAGATAAGTGCCGCCGTACCCGTTTGTTTCCGGATACATGTCCGGTGCATAATCAATCGTCAGGTTCACGACGCTCCCGCACTTCCCGTCCCCGTCCAGGTCAATTCCTGTTTTCTTTTCATCTGCCGTGAGTTCTTTTCCGTTAATATAATCCATATATTCTTCGGACAGGCATCCGGCAAACTGTTTCTGGAAGGATGTCAGGAAAGAATAATCCTTATCCAGATAAGATTCAAATGCAAGGGCCATATCCGCTTCAGCGAGAGATGTGACAGAATTACAGGCTATGCATCCCCATACGCCGTCTGTAATGATCCGTCCTTCACCGTCGAAGTCCGATCCGGGATAGTAAAAATCTTCTCCGATCTTATAGATGCACACGGCGCCTGCTTCGATCTCGTAATCAAAAAAGTCAGGGGACTGGGCAGTCGCCGCCAGCATAACGGCGAGGGAACCGCCTCCGGCTCCTCCTGCCGAGACAAAAAAGTCCGCATTGCCCGGAAGGTTTCCGAGAAGGATGTTATACTTCACAAAGCGGACCGCGCACTTCTGGTCCGCAAGACCTGACGGCGACGCACCCGTATGGCATACGGTTCCGTCCTCCGCTGTGACAGTACTCTGCTTTCCCCTGTTCCCGCAGACGACATGGATATAACCCAGAGACGCATACTCCGCAGATGCAGTCCTGTTCTTCTGCTCCGAATACCCTTCCGTTCCCGTGTTGAAGATCACCGGTGCGCCTGCGGCAGTATAAACCTGCCCGTTTTCGCCTGTTACAGACGCGTCCCGGTCAATCACAAGCGAGCCTTTTGCAGCCCCTGCTTCCCCGGTCAGGTCAGGCTCCCCGTCTCCGTCCGCATCAATTCCCTTCACATATGCCCCGGGCACACAGACCGATACGCCTTGTGCATCCGGAATCTCCGGATAACAGACATAAGGCGTTACAGACAGAATCCAGGCGTCCGCAGCAGCATCATAGGTCCATTCCTGATCCGGATTATTCCGCAGATTCAGTGTCTCTTCAATATGAGCCTGCTCCTCTTCCGTCGTAAGAGGCATACCGTCCGGATACTCCTGTTCCGAAGCGGCGGATGCCTCTTCTCCTGCCTGCACCGGAGTGCCGGAAAGAATACCGGCAGCGAGCACTGCTGCCGTCAGGATCGCAAAACGGTTTCTCATAGTTCCCTCCCGGCAGAAGAAAACCCTGTTTGATCCCGTCTCCGCAGCATTGCGGATAAACAGATAAAACAGGGCTGTCTGCTGCTCTTTTATTCCTTGATTTTTCTGCGGATCGTCAGGATATTATGGCCGTCTTCGTGGTGGTACTGCACCATATCCATGTACTCTTTCACAAGCCAGATGCCGAGCCCGCCGATTTCGCGTTTTTCTGCAGGCAGTTTTATATCGGGATCAGGTTTTTCCAGCGGATTAAACGGAGTTCCCCCGTCAATAAATGTAATTTCCACAGAAGCCTCGTTCCCCGGAAAGCTCATGCGCACCGTGACATCGCCGTTCTGCCGGTTCTTATACGCATACTTTGCAATATTGACGAAGATTTCCTCCAGGGCAATCTCGATCCGGATCCTGGCTTTACGGGTACAGCCTGCCCTGTCCAGCTCATCTCCCACAAACTTAAGTACCTTGGGCATCTGTTCAAGATCTGCGCTGAACTTCAGTTCCTTCATAGGACACACCTCCTTTCGGCGGTCCGGTTTATTCAATTGTGAGGATATCGACAAATCCGGTTACTTCAAAGACTTCCTGTACTTCCGGTCTCACATGGATAAGCTTCATCGTCCCCTGTCTGTTCATCACTTTCTGTGCGGAAAGAAGCACTCTCAGTCCGGCAGACGAGATATACTCAAGCTTTTCAAAATCAAATGTCAGCTCTTTCACCGGATCAAGCTCTTTCTTCAGCTCCGCTTCAAGCTCCGGAGCCGTCATGGTATCGAGGCGGCCTCCGAGACAGATCATAAGCCTATCCCCTGTTTTTTCTTTGTTGATTGTCAGCATGCCAGTAATCCTCCTTTTAAACACGCATGTATTGCTAACATTATATCATATTTTTATCTTCCGCGCCTCCAGATAATATCGCTTATCCTGCGCATGTCCCATGGAAAATGTTTTGCGGGGCAGTACGCCGTCCGCCATGACCGTTCTGAAGAGCTCATCTTTTCTCATCGGAGGCAGAAGAAATCCGGTGCATTTTTCCCCGGCGGCCAGCCTCCGCACGACATTTTCTCCGTGAATATAGTCAATGCGTCCGCCGTTCTTCCCGGTATAGTCATCAAGAAACTGCTGCAGTGTGCCGGCCGCAAGCTGGACCGCCGGATCCGGAACCGTAATGGCTCCCTCTTTTTCCCGGGTGACATAGCGGATTACATGCCCCTCCCCGCTGCCTTCATAAGATGACGGGTAGTAAGCTTTAAATGCTTTCAGGAGGTCATCCGGATCCGTGTCAAAGACAATCCGGTGAATCGCCTCAAACCGCAGTGCCTCATCATGATTATTCACAAGTTCTGCCAGCGCAAACCTCGCGGGATGACCGGCTGCCTCCTCTTCCGGAAGGTTTTTTTTCAGCATCTCATAGCAGTGCTTTGCCGTCGCCAGCGAGTGGTTCCCGTCTCCGACTGCATAAAGCAGCGGTGCCGCACCTTTCAGCCCGTATTTTTCTTCCTGTATTTCAGGTGAAGCAAGTCTGCGCAGCGCTTCAGCCACGCGTTTCTTCTGCTCTTCTGTCAGCAGCCATCCCTTCAGATGCCCGCCTCCCTGCATCAGGTCAAAATCATACAGTGCCTCCATCGCGCCCGTCTCTCCGGAAAGCGGTTCAATCACCGAACGCAGCGGATCATCAATCAGCACCATGATATGCGGAAGTTCAATCACTGCATCCTTCCGGACCCTGACGCGGGGCGGGATCCGTTCCAGAACCGTCCCTTCCGTCGCCCGCATAAGCGCCCCGCTTCCGGGCGTAAAGTCATATGCGTCAAGGTCAAACATTCCGACGAGGCCTTTTCTCACACCGCCGTCACTGACGGTTCGCTCCGTATAAATCAGCGCGTCCTTCCTGCATGTGAAAATGCCGTCCGTGAGGTAAGCCTCCATCGCTTCATTGATCGCCCGGATCCTGTCATCCGTATCCGGTTTTCCAAGCTCCGACTCCGGAAGAATCAGTCTTCTCGATGAGGGGGCATCTCCGACGATCCTCTCCGTCTCCTCCCAGTATTCCGGCTCGGACGTAAACTGGTCACAGGCCACAACCGCCCATTTCGTCAGATCCGTGTTCTGCGGAAGCAGTATATCCGCGGGCGAAAAAGCCAGTCCTTCAAATTCTCTGTCCATCCTTCCTCCCTTTTACTTTTGCCGCCGCATGACAGCGGACGGTTTTCACTCCCGGGCCGAAAACACGCGGTCCGCATATCTCACAGTATCCATAGCTTCTCCGGCGTAGAAATCCGCACCGATCTGATCGGCATATTCTTTCGTCATCACGGCCCCGCCGACCACGATCCTCGTTTCCGGCCTGCTCTGCTTCAGCAGCCGGATCGTTTCTTCCATACTCACGACCGTCGTCGTCATAAGTGCGCTCAGCCCGACGAGCGGGACTTCAGACGTACACGCGGTCTCGACAATCACTTCGGCCGGAACGTCTTTTCCGAGATCAATCACCTCATATCCGTAGTTTTCAAGAAGTACCTTAACGATATTCTTGCCGATGTCATGAATGTCTCCCTTAACGGTTGCGAGGATAATCTTTCCTTTCGCTTCCCGGGCCTCCCCCTTCATGGCATCCCGGATCACTTCAAAGGCCGCTTTTGCCGCTTCCGCACTCATCAGCAGCTGCGGCAGAAATATACGGCCGCTTTCGAAACCTTTGCCGACCGCGTCAAGCGCAGGGATCAGTTCTTCGTTTACAAGGCTCATGGGGTCTGCGCCGCCTGTGATCCTTCGCGCTGTTTCTGACAGGGCGCGGTCTGCCATGCCGTGCCGCACAAAATCCTTCAGGCTGCTCTCACGGATGTCCTTTTCTGCCGTCCGGCTCCTGTTTTCTCC
>CACZTA010000235.1 GCA_902783935.1 uncultured Lachnospiraceae bacterium
ACCGGGCCCGTCTTCGGATAATTGAACAGAAAGACGATGCTTGTCACAGTGAAGCCGATCAGGATCATAATGCCGCCCATCGTCGGCGTCCCCGCCTTTTTAAGGTGGGATTCAATCCCGTAGGTTCTCTCTGTCTGGCTCATTTTCAGGTTTCGTAAGACGGGGATCACAAATGGTCCGAGGACAGCTGTGATCCCGAAGGCTGCGAAAACAGCCAGGAACGCACTGTAGTCAATCATATACACTCCTCTTTTTCAGTCAGGTTTCGTCGAGACCGGCCTCCTCATTTGTGTAGCCGTCTGTCTCCATATTGTTTCCGCCCTGTGTGAGGCTCGTATCCTCTCTCCCGGACGGTTCGGGCACATTTGTATCCGCCGCGACATCCGTATTTTCACCGGTGCCGTTGACGACATTTGTATCCTGTGCGGCGTGGACCTTCTGGCCTGCCTTTATCTTCTGGCTCTCATCTATGATGTGGTCATTTTCATCCACATATTCACTGTCGGAGTTAATCAGATACCCCTCCTGGTCCACGAGATGGCCTTCGGAATTTCTCCGGTCGCCTTCGTCATCGTAGTAATAGGAATCCGTATCTTCCTCTTCCTCATCCCCGGTCTCCGCCTCCGTCTCCGCTTCGGTTTTTACGTTTGTGAAATCCTTGGCCAGGTATTCGTTTGACGGATTGGATGCTTCATCCGGATAAATATTCAGGTACGGAAGCACCTGCTGCAGAATGTCCCTCGCGATCCACTGCGGATAACGGTTGTCCGCCTGTTCCTCCACATTCAGCTCATCCACCACCACGTAGATGACGACTTCCGGGTGCTCACAGGGAGCGAAGCCGATAAAAGAAACCAGATATTTGCCGTTTCCGCGCGGAATCTTCTGCGCGGTCCCGGTCTTCCCGCCCATGGAGTAGCCGTCCACTTTCGAATATTTGGCGGTTCCCTCTTCCACACTCGCCCTCATGCAGCGGCGGAGCTCAGCCGCCACATCCGCCGAAACGGTCTGCTTCATGAGGACGCTGTCGAACGTTTTTTTCACATTCCCGTCCGGCCCCGTGATCCTGCTGACCACATGCGGCCGGAAATAATTGCCGCCGTTGACGATGGAGCTGATGGCTGCGATCTCCTGCACCATCGTACAGGTAAACCCCTGGCCGAATGAAGCGGTCGCCAGGTCCACCGCGCCCATCGTATCCGCCGCACCCACGATGCCTGCGGCTTCACCGGAGAGATCAATGCCCGTGCGGCTGCCGAAGTTGAACATTTTCTGATAGCGGCAAAACGCGTCGACACCGAGCCTGTCCGCCACCTGCATCAGGCCGTCATTGCAGGAATTCCGGATCAGGTCGAGCAGGCTCTCATCCCCGTGTCCTTCCGTATTTGAGCACTTGATGCGCACGCCCGCCACGGTTTCGTAGCCGTCACAGACAAATTCACTGTCTTCATTGACGGCTCCGCACTCAAGGCCTGCCGAAATTGTGACCGGCTTGAAAACCGACCCCGGTTCGTAGGCATCCGAAATGCAGTAATTCCGCCACACTCCCTGAAGCGCGCTCACGACCTGGTCTTCGGACATCGCCATGATCTGTTCCTCCGAATAATACCGGGTCAGGTCTCTCGGCTTGTTCGGGTCATAGTTCCGGTTGCTGGCCATCGCCAGGATCGAGCCGTCGTTCGGGTTCATCACGACCACCCCGATATTCTTTGCCGCCTGGGTCGTGCTGAACGGTCCTTCGCGGAAGACATCTTCAAAGGATGCAATGACGCTTTCGCAGATTCCCTGGATATTGGCGTCGATCGTCGACCTGACGGTATCGCCGTCCACAGGGTCCACGATCGTCTGTTCAATCTCCGCGTCGGAATCCCAGTAGCCGTATTTCCGGCCGTCCACACCGCACAGTGAATTATTGAAATAGCCTTCGATTCCCCAGTCCGCATGATCCGTATCATAAACAAATCCGATCACTTCGCCTGCGAGGTCATTCATCGGATAGGTCCTGACATAATGCTCTTCAAACCAGACCCCCTTGATATTTGACCGCGCCTTTTTTTCTTCCGCAGACAGAGCGGAGTCCGAAATCCCGGTCCGGTAGCGGTCAAACGCCTGCTTATCCGCGATGGATACATTCCGGATCAGTACCTGGTACTGGGATTTTTTCGTTTTCTCGCCCTCGAGGAGAAGACGGATCTGGGTTTCGTCTGCATTTAATACGGTCGTCAGCGCCCTGACCGTCGGCTCCACGTATTCTTCGGAAGAATTTACCACGCTGCAGTCGAGGATGACATGGTATCGCTTCTCCGACGTGGCGAGCACGGCGCCGTTTCTGTCGAGGATGTCGCCCCGCTTGTAGGCGAGCATCTGCGAGGAATAGCGGTTCTGGTAGTTCGCCAGGACCTGCTTCCGGTAGCGGTCGCCGGCGATCGCGTTGATATATGTAATCCGTATAAGCAGACAAATTAAAGCCAGCACGACACATACAAAGAGTCCTGCCAGCTTTCGTCTCATACCCGCATTCAGTTTTAGTTTCCGGTTTCCGGACTTCTTTACTTCGCCGTTCTTTCCGGAAACGGTTTTTATCTCACTCAAAGCAGCTCCTGCGGATGATGTCCGGGCAGCCTTTCAGCCGGCGCCCACATCCCGGTATTGTTTCATATAAAAGGAATCGTCCGTATTATACCACACGATCTGCTCTTCTGTCGCGTATTTCATGCCCAATTCATGAATCGCGACATCTTTTACGTAATTCAGGTCCACACTGTTATTCACATTTTCCAGAAGCGCGTCATTTTCGCTTCTGAGTGTAATCAGCTGAGATTCAAGCTGTTCAACGACATGATTCTGTGCCGTGATCGTTTCTTTCAGCTTCAGATACTGCACGCACATGATCACTGTCGCAGCGGAGATGATCGCCAGAAAGACGACATAGCTCCTGTTCATGCGAAGCGCATTTGTCCTGTTCCTGTGGACTTCCCTGCTCACGGTCCTGCGCCTGACCCTGGTCCTGCCCGTCGCAACGCGCGCAGGAACATAGGCAGCAGTCCCTTCCGTCAGATACTGCATCTCAGTCGATCCCGATCTTCGATTTACCCTTCCCTGTGCAGTATCTTCGTACGCCATTTACGCTTCGCCGTTCCTCTCGAATACCCGGAGCTTTGCACTCTTGGCTCTGGGGTTTTCTTCCATCTCCTTCTCTGAAGGCAGAAGAGGCTTCTTTGTCACGACATGTCCTTTGGGCTTCTTCCCGCACACACAGACCGGGAAGGACGGCGGACATGTACATGGGTTTTCATTCCTCCTGAAAGCCGCTTTCACGATCCGGTCTTCCAGTGAATGAAAGGTGATGACCGACAGCCGGCCGCCTTCGTTCAGCAATCCGATCATGCTGTCCAGGGACTCCTCCAGCGCCGTCAGTTCGCCGTTCAGCTCGATCCTGATGGCCTGGAACGTCCGCTTCGCAGGGTGGCCGCCGTTTTTCTGAAACTTCATCGGGATCGACGCCCGGATGATCCCGACTAACTCCCCAGTCGTCCGGATCGGTGCTTCCTCACGTCTCTCAGCGATGTGTTTCGCGATGTTCTGCGCAAACCGCTCTTCTCCGTAATCCCTGATGATCCTGAACAGCTCGCGCTCTGATGCCGTATTGACGAGGTCTGCCGCCGTGCGCGCTTCGCGGCGGTCCATCCGCATGTCGAGCGGTGCGTCCTGCATATAGGAAAATCCCCTGTCAGCTTCATCGAGCTGATGGGAGGATACCCCCAGGTCAAGAACGATACCGTCAACCCGGCTGAAGCCGAGACTCTGCACAATCCCCGGCATGGAACTGTAATTGCCCCGCACGATCTTTACCGTCTCCCCAAACGGTTCCAGTCTCGCACCTGCGGCAAGCACAGCTGCCTCATCCCTGTCAATACCAATCAGGGTTCCCCGGCCCTGAAGTCTTTTTGCGATCTCCAGCGAATGCCCCCCGCCTCCGAGCGTCCCGTCAACATAGACACCGCCCGGTCTGACCAAGAGACTGTCGACTGTCTCTTTCAGCAGAACTGATGTGTGTTGAAATTCCATGGCCCCAACTCCGCCTGATCCTTCCCCGGCAATGCAGACTCCCCAGACTGCCCCGCCGGCTGTTCTTACATCATCTGTCTCAGGCTCTCAAGCTCGTTTCTCATCTCTTCCGCATCCATCAGAAGGTCTTCGGTCTTCGCCCAGACATCCGGATTCCAGATTTCAAAGCTGTCCATATTGCCGGTGAGGATGACGTCCCCGCTAA
>CACZTA010000236.1 GCA_902783935.1 uncultured Lachnospiraceae bacterium
CCGCTCGGCCCTGCGGAGAGGAAAGATCGTCATCACGGCGACGCAGATGCTTGATTCCATGATGCATAATCCGAGGCCCACAAGAGCCGAAACGACGGACGTGGCAAATGCGATCTACGACGGGACGACGGCGATTATGCTCTCCGGTGAGAGCGCGGCCGGCCAGTATCCCGTGGAATCCGTCAAAATGATGGCGAAGATAGCGGCGAGGGCGGAAGAGGATATTGATTACCGGGAGAGAAGGGAGCTGATCGTAAAGGAAGAGAGAAAGACTTCCTATGAAGAAACGGCTGCGATCTGCCACGCCTGCTGTACGATCGCGGAAGAGATCAACGCGGATGCGGTGATTGCCGTCACCATTTCCGGCTTCACTGCGAAACGGCTGTCAGGCCTGACGCCGACAGCGCCGGTAATCGCCTGCACGACCAATGCGCGGGTCGCCTGCCAGATGAATATGCTGTTCGGCGTCGTGCCGCTGATTATCGGAATCGAAGAGCATGAGGACGCACTTTTTGAGACGGCGCTGCAGCGTGCAAAGATGACCGGCATCCTGAATGAGGGAGACAAGGTGGTGCTGGCTGCGGGCGTGCCGCTGGGCAAATCCGGAAATACCAATATGATCAGGATATTTGAAATCAGCTGACGCATATTGTAAAAGAAAACCGGTTTTATATTGTGCCCCTTCGTGTTTGCTATCCGCGTAAACGTGTGATACTATTATTGGGAACGGTTCGGATGATTCTGCCGTATCAGGGGAACTGCGGGGGGTTTGTCAATGTTTTTTGCGGAAAACAGGCGCAGCAGTGAGTTGGGAAAATCCTGCTGCGCCTATTGGTTCAAATGCAGCGGCTTAAGGAAAACGGCGGCTGCTTTTTTTGCTGTGCTGACAGTGCTGTCTGTATTTTTCGGGAGTGTGCTTTATCCGTCCCTTGTTTTTGCTTCGGATGACGATACTCCGCTGACCAACCTGATTGAGGGATGGCCGCAGATGTCTTCGATCGCGGAGGCGAGCGGAATCGTCATGGATGCGGATACCGGTGCTATCCTTTACTCCCTGAACAGGAATACGGTCCGCTACCCGGCCAGTACGACCAAGATCCTCACTGCATTGCTTACAATTGAGAATGCATCCCTGAGCGATACCGTAACGATGACGGCGGAGGGCATTGTCCACTGCTCTGACGGCAGCACCAACGCTGGCACTGTCGCCGGGGAAGAGTTTACCGTGGAGCAGTGTCTTTATATCATGCTGCTGAAATCGGCAAATGATATCGCTGTTCAGCTTGCCGTCCATGTGGCGGGATCTGTCAGTGCTTTCGCCGAAATGATGAATGCCAGGGCGGAGAAGCTCGGATGTACCTCCTCCCATTTTGTCAATCCGAGCGGGATGCCGGATTCCGAGCATTATTCCTGTGCGGAAGACATGGCGAGAATAATGCGGGAATGCATGAAAAATGAGACCTTCCGCAAGATTGTCGCCACGCCGCGCTATACGGTTCCGCCGACAAATAAGAAAAGCGAGGAGCGCGTCTACGACAACCACAACCTGCTGATCCAGCCGACAAGCGAGTACTATTATGAGCCGGATATCGGGGGAAAGACAGGATTTACACAGGCGGCGTGGCGGACATTTGTCACGGCAGCCGAAAAGGACGGCATGACACTGATTGCCGTGACGATGCGCGGACCGGATAAAACGGATTTCATCGACGCGAAAAATCTGCTGGAGTACGGCTTTAATAATTTCAGCCATCAGGATATTGACGGCGTACAGGTGACGCTCCCGAACGGGTTTGCCGCCGATGCAGTCGAACAGAAAGAAACGCAGCTTCCGGACGGGACCTGGCACGTGGAATGCTCCTATAAAGGCCTTCCGCTCGGAGAAGCGGTGCTTCCGGCCAATGCGCGCGGTGAGGAGGTGGTCTCTTCCGTCGAAGAAGTGCCTGTGGAGGCAGAGAAAGAGCAGGAGACGGGGAGTGCCGTCGTCTCGCGTGGCGGCGGGATCCCGACCCCCGTCCTGATTGTGGTTCTGATCATTCTTCTGGCTGCCATGGCAGGCGTGGTCACAATGCTGCTGAGGGAAAGGAGATAGGCAGCCCGCGCGCGGCCGGAGACCGCAAATAAATATGAAAAAAATAAAGAAATCCGGCCGACGGCCGGATTTCTTTTTCTCTGAAAATTAAAACCGTGCGCTTTACTCTGAACAATGCCCAACAGACGTAACCCCGACAGTTAACTCGGCCCAGGCACCCTTACGACACACGAGAGGTTCTGCTTAGTGCTGCTATGTTCCCATCCTGACACGATTCACAGATTCCCGTTGCGTAAGACCCGGACGTCAACGCCACTTATCGGGGGCAGCTCCATCCGGAAATGCCCTCGGATCAGCATCACCCCTGCTATAGCGGACTGCAGGCGACAGGGCCCCGCTAATGCCCCGGTTGCACGGTGACGATAGTATATCGGAAATTCATTTAATTGTCAAACATCGTTTCAAGTAGTATACTTTTATTAAAAAGCCGGACCGGTTATTTTGGCGGAGCCGGCGGAAAACGGAACGGAATAAGAAAACAGGAGGAGTAATCAATATGAAGCGTATCGGCTTACTGACAAGCGGCGGCGACTGCCAGGCCCTGAACGCGACTATGCGCGGCGTGGTCAAGGGACTCAGCCACAATATCAAGGATCTGGAAATCTATGGCTTTGAAGAGGGATACAAGGGCCTGATCTACGGGAACTACCGTCTCCTGACGTCCGCGGACTTCTCCGGCATCCTGACCAAAGGCGGCACAATCATCGGATCTTCCCGTCAGCCGTTCAAGCTGATGCGGGTGCCGGATGCTAACGGCCTTGACAAAGTGGACGCCATGCTGCAGACCTACTACAAGCTCCGCCTGGACTGCCTGGTGATTCTCGGCGGCAACGGCACGCAGAAAACCGCAAATATGCTCAGGGAAGAAGGACTGAATGTCATCCACCTTCCGAAAACAATCGACAACGATATTTACGGCACGGACCTGACCTTCGGTTATCAGTCGGCTATTGATATTGCAACGACTGCGATCGACCAGATCCACACGACGGCATCTTCCCACGGAAGAGTTTTCATCGTTGAAGTCATGGGTCACAAAGTCGGCTGGCTGACGCTGTCGGCAGGCGTGGCTTCCGGTGCCGACGTCATCCTGCTCCCGGAGATCCCGTACGATGTCAAGAAGGTGTGCGCGGCGATCGACAAGCGCCATAAGAGCGGCAAGAAGTTCACGATCCTGGCTGTCGCAGAAGGCGCTATTCCGAAGGAAATCGCAAAACTCGGCAAGAAAGAGCAGAAGAAGGAGATGGAGAAGATCCTGGCGAAGTATCCGACGATCTCCTATAAGCTTGCCAATGACATTACCACAAAGACCGGCTATGAAGTGCGTGTCACGGTTCCGGGACATGTACAGCGCGGCGGCTCTCCCGATCCGTTCGACCGCATTCTCTCGACAAAGCTCGGCGCATTTGCTGCGCAGTGTATTATCAACGAAGAATACGGCATCATGGTGGCTACTGTTAATAACAAGATCAAGAAGGTGGATCTCGCCAAATCGGCGGGCAAGCTGAAAATGGTTGATCCGGAAGACCAGACCATCCAGCTCGCGAAGTCCATCGGCATCAGCTTCGGAGACTGATTTTTATGTCCTATGTCGCTCTCTACCGGAAGTTCCGCCCGTCGGTTTTCGACGACGTGAAGGGGCAGGACCCGATCGTCCGGACGCTTCGCAGCCAGGTGGTGACAGGCCGGCTGCAGCATGCCTATCTGTTCTGCGGAACGAGGGGGACCGGCAAAACATCTGTGGCGAAGATACTCGCCAGAGCTGTCAACTGTGAACGTCCGGAAAACGGGAATCCCTGCGGGACATGTGCTTCCTGCAGGGAGATCGCGGACGGCACTTCCATGAATGTGATTGAGATCGACGCCGCTTCCAACAACGGCGTCGATAATATTCGTGACATTATTGAGGAGGTCCAGTACCGGCCCACCCGCGGAAATTATAAAGTCTATATTATCGATGAGGTCCATATGCTGTCTCCCGGCGCTTTTAATGCGCTGCTCAAGACCCTCGAGGAGCCTCCTTCCTATGTGATCTTTATTCTGGCCACAACCGAGGCCGGAAGAATACCGGTTACGATCCTGTCGCGGTGCCAGCGGTATGATTTCCGCCGGATCGGGACGGATATTATCGCCGGCCGCCTGAAAGAGCTGACGGATCAGGAGGGCGTGGAGACAGAGGAGAAGGCGCTGCGCTTTATTGCGCGGGCCGGAGACGGATCCATGCGCGATGCGCTGTCTCTTCTGGACCGGTGCATCGCATTTTATATGAATGAAAAGCTGACGTACTGGAAGGTGCTGAAAGCGCTCGGCGAGGCGGATACGGAGGTATTCCGGAGACTCACGGAGTCTGTCGCGGCCGGGGATGCGGCGGCCGCCCTGCGCCTGTTCGGCATGGAAATAGCGGACGGCGTGGAAGTGAGCCAGTTCATCAGTGACTATATCTGGTTTCTGAGAGGCCTCATGCTGACTGCATCAGTGCCGGGAGAGACGGTGCTCGAAATCATGGACATGCCCCCGGAACAGCTTCCGGAAATGCAGGAGCTGGCGGTGATGACGGGCACGGATACGGTAGTCCGTTTCATTTATCTTCTCTCCGAGCTGCAGAACAGAATGAGATACGCGACGAACCGGCGCGTGCTGGCAGAGATCGCGATTCTGCAGATGGCGAAGCCGCAGGGAGAAGCATCGCAGGGGGCGATGGCGGAACGGATCGGCCAGCTTGAACAGCGGATGGAGGAACTTTTGCAGGGAGGCGCGGCGGTACAGCGGGTCTCCCCGCCCCCGGAAGCGCCGCCTGAACCGGAAGAAGAGACTGAAGCGCTTCCGCCGGCAGCCCCGGAGGATCTGAAGGAGATCTGTGCGGACTGGATGCATCTTCTCAGCGGCATGGATGACGGGTTTGTGAAAAACCGCCTGAAGGAATCCGGGCGGCCCCAGTACAACGCGGAGACGCTTGAAAACAGGCTCTATATCGAGCTGGCGGGAGGCGCAAATGAAACGGCCGACAGGCTCTTCGTCAATACTCCTGATAACCGCGAGCTGATTGAACGGTATCTTGAGAAAAAGACCGGCCGGCATGTCGAAGTGGAGCTGCATCTGAAGGAGGACCGCAGTCCCGGGCTCCGGACGGTGGATATTGATGCGATGCTGAGGCAGAAGATCAATATGGAAATCGAAATAAGCGATGACGGAGAGTAAATGTCCGTCCGAATGAACAGGAGGAAGAAAAAGTGGCAAAAAGAGGCGGAGGCTTCGGGGGCGGAATGCCCGGCAATATGCAGAACCTGATGAAGCAGGCCCAGAAAATGCAGCGCCAGATGGAAGAGAACCAGAAGGCGCTCGAGGAGAAAGAGTTTTCCTCGCAGGTGGGAGGCGGCGCTGTCCGTTTCGCGATGAACGGGAAGCGGGAAGTGACGGCTCTGGAGATCGATCCCGAGGCAGTTGATCCCGAAGATGTTGAGACGCTGCAGGAGATGCTGATTTCCGCGATCAGCGATGTGCTGAAGCAGGTGGACGAAGCGCAGGCATCTTCCATGGGTTCTCTGGCAGGAGGCTTCGGCGGCATGGGAGGCTTCGGCGGTGGACTTTTTTAGCGGACGGATCAGCGAGCTGATCGAACAGCTCGCCATGCTTCCGGGGATCGGGACCAAAACCGCGCAGCGGCTGGCCTTTCATATCGTCAGCCTGCCGGAGGATAAAGTGGAGAAGCTGTCCCGCACGATCAGCGAAACCAGGAAGCATGTCCGTTACTGTGCGGAGTGTTTTACCCTGACAGACAGCGAGCTGTGTCCTGTCTGCAGAAATGAACGCAGGGATCACGGGACGATTATGGTCGTAGAGACGCCAAGAGACCTTGCGGCTTATGAGAAAACAGGGAAATACGAAGGTGTTTACCATGTACTGCACGGGGCAATCTCGCCGATGCTAGGCATCGGCCCGGATGACATAAGGCTGAAGGAACTGATGAAGCGCCTGGAAGGCGATGTAAAGGAAGTGATCGTGGCCACGAATTCAACCCTTGAGGGAGAAACGACCGCCATGTATATCAGCCGCCTGATCAGGCCGACCGGAATCCGGGTGACAAGAATCGCCAACGGAGTCCCCGTGGGCGGTGACCTTGAAAATGTTGATGAAGTGACGCTCCTTCGGGCGCTGGAGGGCAGGACGGACCTGTAGGTTTGGCAGCTGTGTTGAATCGGATCAGAGGAATACTGAAAAATAAAAAGGTCAGATATGTCATCACGGCGGCAGCTGTGGTGCTGTTTGCCGTGGGGATAATTTTCTTTACGAGAGCGTATAACAACCGCAGCTATTCCTCTTACCGTATCGTGCAGTCCGAAGAAAAGACAGACAGTGTGTCGAAATGCAGGTACACGCCGGACGGGGTGGTGCGCTATTCGCTTGACGGGGCAGCCCTGCTGAACCGGAAGCTTGAGAATGTATGGAGCCTGACATATGCCATGTCGGATCCGAGAATCGATGTGTGCGGGAAGCAGGTGCTTCTGTATGACAGGCTCGGGACGTCGATTTACGTCTATGACACGAAAAAGCAGACGGGTGCATTTGAAACGGAACACCCGATCCTGTGCGCCTGCGTCTCCAGAAAGGGGACAGTGGCGGCTGTCCTGAAGAACGGCGAAAAGGCGGAGCTTGTTTATTATGAAGGGACGGGGACGAGAATCGCAGGGGGAGAGTCGTCCATAACAAATCCCGGGTATCCGGTTTCGCTCTCCATTACGGATGACGGGCGCGGCCTCGCCGTATCTTATCTGACGGTGACGGAAGGAAATATCGGATCTCTTGTGAGGTTCTATTATTTCGGCAGAGGACGCCGTGACGGGGACACACAGGTCGGGGAAGCCGCTTTTTCAGGGGTGTTCGTCCCGGAAGTCCGGTATCTGAACGGCAATGAGTGCGTTATCATAAGAGATAACGGGTTTTCGGTATGCAAAGGGACTGACGAACCGAAGGAGACAAAGACCGTCGATTTTGACGAGGAGATTGTCAGCACCTTTCACGACGGATCCCATGTCGGATTTGTTTTCCGGAGTGACAGAAAAGGTCACAGATTCCTCGTGAAGCTTTATTCCACGAGCGGGAACCTGCAGTCCTCCATGTATATCGACCATTCGTATGACCGCGTCCATGTCTGCGGCGACCAGATCATTTTCAGCGACAGTACCTACCTCAGCGTATACAGCACAAGGGGTGTGTGCCGCTTCCAGGGGAGACTGAAAGAGGGAAATATCCGGGATGCGCTGAAGATCGGAAATAACCGCCTGCTGGTGCTGACGGACCAGACAGCGGAAGTACTGGAACTCGTATGACGGGCAGCCGGCGGTAAAACAACGGAGAGGAGGAAAAGACGATGAATCTTCTGACGATCGTTGTACTGGCCTACCTGGCAGGCATGACGGCCTGGTCGGCCAGAAAGGGGCTTTTCCGCTCCGCTGTGTCTATGATTTTTCTCGGGGTTGTGATCCTTGTGATGCTGGTTCTCACTCCTTCTGTCACCAGTGTTTTCAGAAACAGTGAGTATGTAAGTACATATGTGGAAAGGCAGAGCGCGGCGATCATCGCTTCCGCAGGGTATTCGGAGGCGGCGCTGCCGGACCTGTCGGCCGTGAAATCGCCGGGAGATGTCGCGAGGGCGGTGATCGCCCTGGCCATGCGGACGACCTCTTCAGGAGATCAGGGGGCCGAGGTCATCGCTTCCGTGATTATTAATACGATAGCGGCGGCGGCGACGTTCGTCATCGCCCTGATTCTGGGGCTCCTGATCCAGCTGGTGATCGGAAGAGCAATCAAAAGAAGCGGAGGGGGCAGATTTGACCATCTCCTTGGAGCACCGATCGGGTTTTTCAAGGGAATTGTGACCGTGTGGGTCGGACTCGGCTTCATACAGCTGCTCGCCTATACAAGACCGTTTACGGTATTGGCAGAGCAGATATCGAACAGCCCGGTTCTCACCTGGATCACGCAGCATAACCTGCTGGCGGCTATATTGGTGAGGCTCGTCACAAAAAATGTCTGAACTGAATGACAGAGAAATGAAAGCGGCATCGGGTGACCGGTGCTGCTTTTGTCGTTCTGCGGACCTGCTGCAGTTTTGTTCGTGCAGTTCTTCCTGCTAATACGTCTGCCTGGATAAGAAAATTGTAATTTATGACTAAAAAAAATATAAAAAAGCCTCTAATGATGCTATAATGGGAAAAGACTATTTCTTCAGCGGCAATCATATGCGAGCAATATCAACGGTGAAGGCACTTATCAACCGAAAAGGAGGGAGGTGACAGGCTCTAATGCGGCAGCCCTGATCGGGGAACCGGTCAGGGAGAGCAGACACTGTTAATATCAGAATATCACGGAGGCAGCGAAAAAATGATATACACCGTTACATTTAATCCGTCGCTTGACTACATCGTGAGGGTAAAAAACTTTAAAGCCGGACAGATTAACCGCACGTATTATGAAAACATTCTTCCGGGCGGAAAAGGCATTAATGTTTCTATCGTGCTGAACAATATGGGACATAAGAGCACAGCGCTTGGTTTCATGGCCGGCTTTACGGGACGCGAGATATGCGACCGGCTTGCGGCTTTCGGAGTCGCCTCTGACTTTATTGAAGTGAAGAACGGGATGTCAAGAATCAACCTCAAGATGAAGTCAGATGAGGAGACGGAAATCAACGGCCAGGGACCGGACATTACGGAAGAGGATATCGGAAAGCTTTATGAAAAACTCGATGCCCTGAAGGAGGGAGACCTCCTTGTGATCTCCGGATCCGTTCCGAACACCCTCCCCGGCGATATGTACCAGCGTATCATGAACCGCCTGAGCGGGCGGGGGATTGATATCGTGGTCGATGCCGAGAAAGACCTGCTGGTCAATGTCCTTCAGTACCATCCGTTCCTTATCAAGCCGAATAATCATGAACTCGGTGCGATTTTCGGGGTGGAATTAAAAACAAGGGACGAAGTGATTCCTTATGCGAAAAAACTGCAGGAACAGGGAGCCCGTCACGTGCTGATTTCGATGGCCGGCGAAGGCGCGGTCTTTATTTCGGAAGACGGACAGATTATGACGAGTCGTGCACCGGAGGGCAAAGTGGTCAATTCTGTCGGAGCGGGTGACTCGATGGTGGCCGGGTTCCTGACCGGTTTCCTGGAGACCGGCGGAGACTGTAAGACAGCTTTCCTTACGGGACTCTGCACCGGGTCAGCGTCGGCATTTTCCCCGGATCTTGCGACAAGACCGGAAGTGGAAGCCCTTCTTGCCTCTCTCGGGGCAGACTGAACCTGAAAGAGACCAGTGAACCCG
>CACZTA010000237.1 GCA_902783935.1 uncultured Lachnospiraceae bacterium
ATGGAGAGCGAGCGGATCAACAGCCTTATTACCCGCCTGAAGGAGGCCCTGAACGAATGATGACAATAGAGACGCTTACCCCCGGTTCCTTCGGGGACATGCAGAAAAAACTTCTGAAAAGAAGTACGGACAGTTATCCGGAAGAAGAGAAAGCGGTTGCCGCCATCCTTGAACGCGTCCGCCGCGAAGGAGATGCCGCACTGTTTGCCTTTGAAAAGCAGTTTGACGGATGTGCGCTGGATGCGGACACGATCCGGGTGTCACCGGAGGAGGAGAAGGCCGCGTATGCGCAGGTTTCCGATGAGCTCCTCGGGGTTATCCGCCGCGCTATCGCCCGGATCAGGAGTTTCCACGAACAGCAGAAACAGAAAAGCTGGTTTACGACAGAAGAAAACGGCATGGTCCTCGGACAGCGCGTGACGCCGCTCGGCAGGGCCGGCGTCTATGTGCCCGGCGGAAAAGCCGCCTACCCGTCTTCTGTACTGATGAATATTATCCCCGCAAAAGTGGCCGGCGTCCCCGAAATCATCATGTGCACGCCGCCCGGAAAAGACGGCTCCGTCGATCCCGTCACGCTCGTCGCTGCCAGAGAAGCCGGTGCGGATATGATCTTTAAAGCCGGCGGCGCCCAGGCGGTCGCCGCCATGGCGTTCGGGACGGAGAGCATTCCGAAGACAGATAAGATCACCGGCCCCGGAAATATCTATGTGGCGCTCGCGAAAAGAGCGGTCTACGGCCATGTTTCAATCGACTCCGTCGCCGGTCCTTCCGAGATCACCGTCCTGGCGGACGGGACGGCGGATCCCCGCTTTGTTGCGGCGGACCTCCTCTCGCAGGCCGAGCATGACGAACTGGCCTCCGCCATTCTCGTGACGACTTCCCCGGAGCTGGCGGAAGCTGTCATCCGGGAGGCGGAAGCATTTCTTGAGAAGCTTCCCCGCCGGGACATTATCCGGAAGTCGCTCGACAATTTCGGCCACATCCTTGTGGCGGAGACGATGGACGACGCCGTGAAAGCCGTCAATGAGATCGCCCCGGAGCATCTGGAAATCCAGACGAAAGATCCGTTCCTGATGATGACCCGCATACGGAATGCGGGCGCCATCTTTATCGGTCCCTGGTCTTCCGAACCGCTCGGCGACTATTTTGCGGGTCCGAACCATGTGCTGCCGACCAACGGGACAGCAAAGTTTTTCTCCGCCCTGTCGGTGGACGACTTTATTAAAAAGACAAGCATCATCTACAGTTCCCGTGAAGCGCTTGACGCCCTTCACACAGATGTGGTCCGTTTCGCGTCGGCGGAGCGCCTGAGCGCGCATGCCAATTCGATCAGGGTCCGTTTCGGAGAGGAGGAGACAAGATGAGTGAAATGCAGGCTGCCCGCATCGCGGAGATCCGGCGCACAACAGGGGAGACGGATGTCTATGTCCGCCTGAACCTTGACGGAAGCGGCAGCGCCGACATCAGCACCGGCATCGGCTTTTTTGACCACATGCTGAATGCCTTTGCCAGGCACGGTTTCTTTGACCTGACCGTCCGGGTCACCGGCGACCTGGATGTCGATACCCATCACACGGTAGAAGACACCGGTATCGTCATCGGACAGGCAATCGCACAGGCTGCCGGATCCAAAAAGGGGATCCGCCGCTACGGAAGCTTTGCCCTGCCGATGGACGACGCCCTTGTCCTCTGTTCACTGGACCTCTGCGGGCGCACATATTTTAGCAGCGACATCCGTTTTTCCGCAGAAAGAATCGGTGCGTTTGAGACGGAGACGTTTGATGAATTCTTCCTCGCCGTTTCCGGCAACGCCATGATGAACCTCCATCTGAGAAACCTGGGCGGTACAAACGCCCACCACATCGCCGAAGCTTCCTTCAAGGCATTTGCCAGGGCACTCGACGAGGCGGTTTCCCATGATCCGCGCCTGACGGACGTCCTCTCCACAAAAGGATGTCTCGCGTAGTCCGCATGACTTCTTATTCAGCATGAAAGGATGACCTGCACCATGATCCACAACCTGATTCCCTGTATCTATCTGCTTAACGGAAAAGCCGTGACCGGCTTCGGACAGAAAAACCTTTTTGCCGGCGGCGACCCGAAAGAGCTCGCTTCCTTCTACAGCAACAGCGGGGCTGACAGGCTCCTTATCTTCGACTTTTCAAAATCGGATGAAGAGCACGACGCCGCCATCGACTGTATCCGTGACATCTGCAGTACCGTCCGGATTCCCGTCTCCGCAGCCGGTAATATCAAGCGGACGGAAGATGTAAAAAAACTTCTTTACGCGGGATGCTCGGAGGCGGTCCTGAACGGATCAAAGCAGGGCAACATCGACCTTCTGCAGGAGGTTTCCGCACGCTTCGGAAAAGACCGCCTTGCAGTCAGTCTCTCTGACTACCGGGAATATCTCCAGAACCGCACCAGCATTGAAAAATATGCAAATACAGTCATCCTGCTCGACGGCGACGCCGCTCCCTTTAAGGGACAGACATCTCTCCATCTCGTCCTCCACACTGCGGAGGAGGGGGCGGAGGCGGCTGCCCGGCTGATGAAAAATGAAACCGTGTCCGGCATAACGGGCGATTACGTGAGCCGCACGGATATCAGTCTCGCAGAACTGAAGGTTTCTTTAAGTGAGGCAGGCCTCCGGATGAATATCATGACCAGCGCCCTTCCGTGGAGTGAATTCAAGACAGATGCGTCAGGCCTCGTTCCCTGTATTGTCCAGGATTACCGGTCCGACGAAGTCCTGATGATGGCATGGATGAACGAAGAGAGCTACCGGAAGACGCTGAGCACCGGAAAGATGACATATTATTCACGCAGCCGCCGTTCCCTGTGGGTGAAGGGTGAAACATCCGGGCATTTTCAGTATGTCCGCTCTGTTTCCATCGACTGTGACCGGGATACGCTGCTTGCAAAAGTCGTACAGATCGGCGCCGCCTGCCATACCGGCAACCGGAGCTGCTTCTTTACGCCGCTCGCCTCCGACGGCAGTTCCTATACGAATCCCTACCGCGTCTTCGAAAATGTCATGGGGATCATCCGCGACCGTCGCGAGCATCCGAAGGACGGGTCCTACACGAATTACCTGTTTGACAAGGGAATTGACAAAATCCTGAAGAAAGTGGGGGAGGAGAACACGGAGATCATCATCGCTGCAAAAAACCCGAACCCGGAAGAAATCAAATACGAAATCTCGGATTATCTCTATCACCTGATGGTCCTGATGGCTGAAAAGGGCATCAGCTGGGAAGACATAACAGATGAACTTGCGAGGCGGTAATGAAGCGCAGAGTGTTTGACATTATCCAGATCGGGAGCAGGGAAGATACGCTGAGCAGGGGGTTTGACATCCTTCTCGTCATTATGATCATGGTCAACTTCCTGATCCTGTTCCTGCTGACGTTTGAATGCATGCAGCCTTTTAAAGCGCTGCTGGAAACCATTGAAGCCGTCACGGTCCTCTTTTTTATCTGTGAATACGTGCTGAGGATCTGGACATCGGGCTATCTGTTCCCGGACCGCTCCGCTTCAGGGGCAGCTCTCGGATATATTCTCTCCGCAGACGGCATCATCATGCTCCTGACCATTCTTCCCTTTTTCTTCCTCTCGGGATTTGTGGTTTTCCGCATGCTGCGCGTCGTCCGGATTTTCCGCCTGTTCCGGATCAATACGGATTTCGATTCCCTGAATGTCATCAAAGCGGTC
>CACZTA010000238.1 GCA_902783935.1 uncultured Lachnospiraceae bacterium
ATCTCCGGGCCCCGCTCAAGGACGACAGGGCGGTAGCCCTGCCTCGCCAGCATGAGGGCGCAGAAAATGCCTGCAGGACCGAATCCGGCAATCACGGGACGGTGCGGCAGGGCGGGAGCGCCTGCCTGCGTTTCGGGAAACTGATAATGCACGGGCTCTTCATAGGCGATATCCCTGCTCCGGAGCTTTGCCGCGAGCTTTTTCTCTGCCGGTGCACCCCCGGCGAGAGAGATTCCCACGGTATAGACGTCAAAAAGGTCCGGCTTCTTCCTTGTATCGACGGAGTGACGGAGAATCCGGAAGGATGCTTTCTCGCTGTCCTTCAGGCGAAGGATCTTTCTGATTTTACTGATAAGCGCGGTGCGGCTGCTGCCGCAGGGAATCTTCACCTGGCTGATGCGGATCATGGATATGGTACCTCTCTGTTTATTTATAATTCGGAATCGGAAGCAAAAAGAAGACAGTTCTGCCGTTCGTACGGGGAACGTCCCTCCTCGCAGGGAAGCAGCAGGGTATAGCGGAAAACACTGCGCAGCCGCCGCATTTCCCGGGAGGCGCCGGGAGACAGGGGGCCTTTCAGCGATGCGGGATAATTGACGGCATAGATGCCGTCTCTTTTCATGACGGACCGGATCTGCAGGAGACCTTTCCGGCTGCGGAGACCTCCGGCGTGCTTCAGGCCGCGGAAAGCATCATTAATGACGAAGTCGTACCCGGCCCCGGTGTATCTGCGCAGATAGTCTGCCGCATCACAGCAGAAGACCCGGAGCCGCGGGTCTTCGGGGAGGTCAAACCATTCCCGGGAGATGTCGATGACGGTGCGGCTGATCTCGACCGCGTCAACTGAACAGAGCGGATCCTCCGAGAGAACATGACGCGGCCATGCGAACCCGCCCGCCCCGAGCAGCAGCGTGCGGCGGGAACCGGGACGAAGCGCATGCAGCCACTGCATTTCCCGCATGTACGGAAAAATGAGGCGGCTCCGGAAAGCCGGTTCCGTGTACATCGCCGACTGGACGGCGCCGTTGACAAGAAGAAGCCGCGCCTGCCTGCCGTGATGACGGCAGCCCGCCACCCGGATCCTGTCGCGTCCGTCTGTCGTTTCGTATAGAATTTTAAGGTCACGCGTCCGGATACCCATGCCGTAATCTCCATCTGATGCACTGATTCCCGTATTGTAACACACAGGCTGTCTCCGGTGGAGAATTTGTCGCTGTCATTGTGAAGAATCACGAAAATGCGGGGGAACGGGCGCCGATTTTCTATGAAAACACTTTTTAAGCAGATGTTTTGAAAATCAAAAATGTGCTATGATGAAAGATGTTTTGAGAATGGAAAGTGTGTTATGATGAAGTAAGTGCATCCGCATGAGACGGAAAATGCGGGAGATAAGGAAGATCTCCGGCGGCGGATGCGGACAAGGAGAATCTGTGGAATCGTTTTATAATGTAATATTTCTGTTAGGCGGGCTGGGCATGTTCCTCTACGGCATGCGCACGATGGGAGACGGACTGAAGAGCAGTTCCGGCGGCGCCATGAAAGCAGCCCTGGCAAAAGTGACCAACAAACCGGTGATGGGCTTCATTCTCGGTATGCTCGTCACCTGCATGATCCAGAGTTCAACCGCGACGATCGTCCTGACGGTCGGTCTCGTGGGTGCGGGATTCCTGACATTCCGGCAGTCTGTCGGTATTGTGTTCGGCGCAAATGTCGGTACCGCCATCACGGCGCAGATCATCCGTCTGATGGACCTCGAAGCCGGTGCAGACAGCATTCTCAGTTTTTTCAAGTCGGATAATCTGGCTTCTGTCGCCCTGATTGTCGGGACAATCCTGATCCTGTTTGTAAAAAAACGCGGCACGGATACGATAGGGACCATTCTCATGGGATTCGGTATCCTCTTCATGGGGCTGATGAATATGAGTGCCGCCGTGAGCGGCATGGGTGACCGGCTGAGCCACCTGCTGGTCTCATTTGAAGACAATTATTTTCTCGGTTTCCTGGCGGGCGTCGGCGTGACCGGTATTATCCAGAGCTCTTCCGCCGTGGTCGGTATCGTCCAGACGATTGCGAGCTCGGTGGGAGTCACGTTCTGCGGAATCTTCGCTGTCATTATCGGCGTCAATATCGGGGACTGCCTGACGACCTATCTCGTCTGCAGGATCGGGGCCAGACCGGAACAGATCAAGACGTGTCTCGTCCATGTGGTCTATAATGTTATTGCGGCCGTTCTGATCATGGCGGCCCTGTTCGCCCTGAGAACAGGCGGCGTGCTGTCGGATGACATCTGGTACCAGACGCTCCGTTCCGGCGGCGTCGCCAACGTGCACGGTCTTTTCAGGCTTGTTCCTGCAGTGCTGCTCCTGCCGTTTTCCGGTCTCATTGCGAAGGTTGCCGAGTCTCTGGTGCCGAAGGAGGAGACGGATGCGGAAACAGACGACATCGAGAAGAACCTGCGGGAGCTCGATCCGCATCTGATCATAAACCCGGCGCTCGCTCTGGAGGAGTCCGGCCACCTGATCGGCCATATGGGCGACGTCGCGCTCAAGAGCTACAATGCAGCCGTAAAACAGCTGTCGGATTACAAGGAAAAACGTGCCGGCAAGATCGAAGAGCGGGAGGAGCTCCTGGACCACATGGCGGACGCCTCCAACCAGTATATCGTCTCAGTTTCGCCGCATGTGAAGCTTGACCGGGATAACCGGACGCAGAGTTACCAGATCAAGGCGCTGACCTGCTTTGAGCGGATCGGGGACCTGGCTCTTGATTTCCATGACGGAGTGACAGAGCTGCATGAAAACAACCAGGTCTTTTCACCGATGGCGATGAATGAGATGACGGTTGTGACGGATGCGGTCAGGGACATCCTTTCACTTTCCGTGGAAGCGTATCACACGGACAATGTCGCCCTTGCGCTCCGGGTGGAGCCGCTTGAGGAGGTCATCGATGAGCTGATCGCAGATATGAGGGACCGCCACGTCTACAGGATGACCCATAACGAGTGTGCGGCGATTCCGGGAATCGTCTACCAGAACATGCTCGGTTCCCTTGAGCGTATTTCCGACCAGTGTTCTGATCTGGCTGTCTACATGCTGAGCCGGAGGGATGCTTCCATCGAAGGCAGGGAGCATATGTACCTCCACAACCTGCACCACTCGAACAACAAGGA
>CACZTA010000239.1 GCA_902783935.1 uncultured Lachnospiraceae bacterium
TGGAAGTCAGAGCGGGAATATGAAGTATCGGAACCGGTCGTCTGTGAGAGCGGCGACGCATTTCTCCTCTGCTCCGACGGGTTCTGGGAGTATATAACGGAAGAGGACATGGCGAGATGCCTGAAAAGGAGCGGAGATGCCGTCTCATGGCTCCGGAAGATGCTGCAGATTGCGGAGCCGGAAGAAGCTGAACCCGGACACGACAACATATCGGCAATCTGTGTCAGAGTATAGAGAAAGAAGGAAAAACATGTCGACTCTTGTAAAGTGTGTTAACGGACATTTTTATGATGCGGATAAGACGAAAGACTGTCCTTACTGCAGAAATATCCAGGAAGAGCGGAAAAGGATCTCTTTCGGGCTGGACGGTCATCCGGTGTTTTCCGTGGACGACGGGGGAATCGGCGACAGTGTGACGATGGCAATGCCTGCGGGCGGAGGACCGGATTCGACATTTCTCGGTGGCGGGGCGCCGGCCAGGGATGAAGGCCTCGGGAATGACGGCGATTCAGTCACGGTCGGCCTGTTCAGCAGAGCCAGGGGCACTTCCTATATCACCGGGTGGCTGGTCGGCGTCGACGGCATCGTGAAAGGCCGGGATTACAGAGTATTCCATGGCCAGAACTGGGTCGGCAGAAGCTATAATTCGGACATCATCATTCACGAAGACAGCGGGATTGCTGATGTCAAACAGTGCTGTGTGGTCTATGACAGCCTGAGCAACCGTTTTTTCCTGACCCCCGGTCCCGGAGCGGCGACATATCTGAATGATTCGCTGCTTGAAAACCCGCGGGAACTGATCATGGGGGATGTGATCGGCATGGGAAATTCAAAGTTTGAGTTTATACCGTTCTGCAGGGAGGGGCATGTATGGAAAATCGAGGAATCCTGAAAAGAATCAGATTTGCAGCCTGTCTGCTGCTGACGGTCCTGCTCGCTGCGGGCAGCGGTCTTTCCGCCGTGTACGCCGCGACAAATGACCACAAGATCCAGCAGCTCTATGTCAATAAACCGGATGTGACGGTGTATTACCGGGATTCAGCTGCCGACAGGAAACTTGAGGCCTATCTGGACGGAGAAAAACTCGAGCATGTCAAGGACACGGTTTTTTCCGAGACGGGAATGGCCGTCGAGCATTATCTGCTTGTGGATATCTCCGGGTCGATCAGTGATTTTGACAAGATCAGGGAAGCCATCATCGCGTTTCGGAAGAGCCTGAGAAAAGGAGACCGCATGTCGCTGGTGTCCTTCGGCGACAAGGTGACGAGGGTTCTCGACGGTTCGGAGGATGCCGCGGCTGCAGAGAGCGCCATCTCCGCCCTCGAGGCGAATGACAGCACGACGGTTCTCGCGGAGGCCGTAAAAGAGACGGCTGACATGATGGAAGCATCGGCAGATCCGGACACGAAGGTCCAGACGCTGATTATTATCTCCGACGGCAAACCGGATACGGATAATAACGCCAGTATCGACAATGCCCAGTCGACGCTTGTCAGCAAGGGGATCCAGGCCTATACAGTGGCGGTGGATAACAAGGAAGGCGACAGCAAGGAAACGGTCAACAGCTACCGCAGCCGTTTCAACGACATTGCGAGCAGCACGGGCGGTCTTTCCAAAACCGTGGACAGCGCGGATGTGTCGGGATCGGTTCAGGCAGGCCTGCAGCAGGCCCAGAAGGACATGCTTGCCTCCAATGTGGCTTCATTCCGCTCCTCCAGCAATAAAGTTTCCAATAAGACAGAGGAATTTGTCCTGAAGTTTGTCACTTCCGGCACGAAAGACTCAAGGAAGGTCCTGGTCGAAAAGCATAAGTCCGACCAGACGGCGCCTGAGATTGAATCGGTAAAGGCGAGCGGCGACAAATCGATCATCGTCACATTCTCGGAGGCGGTGAACGGTGCGGACCGCACCGGGAATTACGCTGTCAGTGCTGACGGCAAGGCAGTGCCGGTTTCGCAGGTGAAGGCGGGGCAGGACAATTCGTATACACTTGTTCTCGGGGAGACATTCAGGAATGCGGATTACGAGATCACGGTGAGCGGCATCACGGATACGTCCGAGGAGGCAAATGAAGTCTCCGGCGGCGGGGCGGTGCTCACGATCGACAATATAGCGCCCGAAGTCACCTCCGTCAAAAAGAACAATAATGAAAACGGGTTCATCATCTCATATTCGGAGCCCGTCGAAGGCGCGGATGATCCGGCGAATTACAAGGTCATGCTGGACGGGGAAGAACAGGACATCAGCAAGATCGCCGGCAGCGGGGACACGGACAGCGGCTCGTATGAGCTGATCCTTAAAAAGCATCTGAAAAATGCCGAATATAAAGTGTATTTCGAGAACATTACGGATGCAAAGACAGGGAAAAATGAACTGGCCGAGACAGAGAAGACCGTTAAACTCACAAACGTGACGGAACTGACGACAGCCGAGCTCGTCCTGGAGTTCCTGAGAGACTGGTGGCCGTTTGTCCTGACAGCTGTCGTCCTGATCCTGATCCTCCTGATCGTCCGCTTCGTCAAACGGGTGAAGAGCAATAAATATACGATCGTGGAAGGCCAGATGGTTGAAACCGACAATGTAGAGGAGAAGTTCCATGTCGGCGTCGGACAGGTTCAGACGGGCACACCCATCGTCATGTGGCTCAGCAACGGCCGGGATGAACCGAAGCGCGTTGAGCGGACGCTGAACGGGAGCATGTGCATCGGCCGTTCGCCGAACGTATGTGATGTTTATTGTGATGATCCGATGATGTCGAAACAGCATTTTATCCTGTCAAAGGAGGACGACGGATACTACTATGTGACGGACCTCGATTCGAAGAACGGGACGATCGTCAACGGTGTCAGGATCACCGAAAAGAGACGCATCACCCCGCAGGACGAGATTTCTGCCGGCAATATCCGCTTCCACTTTGAATGGTGATGCGGAGATGACCGTCCGCTGTGTATTTAAGGAGACACAGGAGGAAAGACGATGATAAGAGCAGGGATGACCGAGTGTGTGATCTGCTCCCAGCAATATCCGGATGTCCTGTCGAGATGTCCGACCTGCGGGTGTCCGGATTACCGGTATGAGCTTCGTGAGTTCGGGTTCCCGGGGAGTGTCGGGAAATCTTACAGGCTGGTCAGCGTGCGGCTTTCCGGGGGCACCCGCCCGAGACTGATTCTCGAGAACCGGGCCGGCGGGGAGCGTGTGTCCGCCGCATTGCTGCCGAAGTCGCGGAGGCGCGGGGCATTTCTTGAGAAGCTGCACCTCCAGCGGGAACTGGGCATCCCGTATCTCCCGCAGGTACTGCGGATCGAAGAGGCTGAAAGCGGCGGCTATTTCTTCTATCAGGCTGTGGAGGCAGAGACGCTCGCGGAGCTGATGGAGCAGGAGTTTCCGCTCGGCGGTTCGAGAGCGGAAGAAATCGCCGGCCATATCATGGATGCGCTGGATGTCCTGAAGCAGTATGGCTATGAGTACGGAAGCCTGCTGCCGGAACAGATCGTCGTCCGCGGCACGCAGATCATGTTTACTGATTACGGCGACGGGATGACCGGACGGGGCGACGGGATGACCATAAAAGAACTGAGAAGATACATGGCTTCTGGCCGTGCGGATTAAGGAAGGAGCGGGAGATGAGCAGCAATTACGGATCAGGCAGTTATACGGAGAGACTGGAAGACCACCGGCAATTCTGGAAGCTTATTGTCTTCGGCTTCCTGACCTGCGGGATCTATACGGTCATTTACTGTTACAGACTGGTTAATGATATTAATGCTGTCTGCAGGCCGGTTGAGCCGGATGATGACGATAATTCCCCGAATTATATCGTCGTGGCGCTGCTGTCCGGCATTACGTGCGGGATTTACGGCCTGATCTGGTTCCATAAACAGGGGGACCGCATAAAAAGGGCAGGAAAAGAATACGGGGTCGATATCAACGAGACAGGTACGACGCTTCTTCTGTGGCTTCTGCTCGGGACATGGATCGTCGGAATCGGGGCCTTCATGGTGTGGTATATCCTGACGGCAAATGTCAACCGTCTTGCAAAAGCCTATAATTACCGGTTTATCGACCACCTGGAGGACGATGAACCCGCGGTGCCTCCCGCACCGCCTGCGGAGCCGGTGCCGCCAAGGATTCATATTGATAACAGCGATGTCGGAACCAGCATGCTCGGCGCCCGCGGAACCCTGAAATTTATCAAGGGTGAATACAAAGACCAGACGATCGACATCAGCGGGATGGGAACGATCGTGATCGGGAGGAGCGGCCAGTACAGCCAGCTGATCCTGCTTGATCCGACTGTGAGCCGGAAACACTGTGCAATTCAGTTCAAACCGTCGGAGAATGCTTTCTTTGTGACGGATTATTCGTCGAGAGGGACCTGGATGAACGGCTCCATCCGGCTGCAGAACGGTGTCCCGGTCAGGTGTCCGGTCGGGTCCAGACTGACGCTGGGAGACGGAAAGAATGAGATCCTGCTTCAGTGAGGCGGGGGAGAGATAGAAAAATGAAATGATCGAAGGAGGATTCCAGATGAAACTGACAAGATGCAGCAACGGACATTTTTATGATGCGGAAAAGTATTCGTCCTGCCCCCACTGTTCGGGCGCAGGTGCCGGCGATCCGGGAACGGTTCCGTTTTCGGGGGCCGCGCCGTCAGGAAACAGCAGCTACAGCTCTTTCGCGGGCGGAGATGATGTGACGGGCAGCTTTATGGCGCCGCAGGGAGGTCCCATCCCGTTTAACCAGATGCAGGGGAATAATGATGTAACCGTACCGCTCGGCTCTTCGGGATACGATGATGACGGCGAAGGAAAAACTGTCGGCTTCATGAACTGGCCGCAGGGCGGAGACGGTACAGATAATCAGAGCGGAAAAAGCGAGAAGCAGCGCCTTCGTGAGACGGTGAACCCGGTCGTCGGCTGGCTCGTCTGTATAGAAGGACCGAATTACGGCAAGGCATTCCCGCTCTATACCGGCAAGAATTTCGTCGGACGGGACGCCCAGATGGATGTCTGCCTGGCCGGGGATAATACGATTTCACGCGTGCGTCATGCCATTATCGTCTATGAGCCGAGACAGCGCATCTTCTTCGCACAGCCGGGCGATTCTCATGAACTGTTCTACTGCAACGGCGAAGTGGTGCTGTCAAGCCTGAAGCTCTATGACAGAGACACGATCATGATCGGTAAATCCGTCCTGAAGTTTGTTCCCTTCTGTGACGCTTCATTCGGATGGGGCGTAGAGGAATCATGATGTGTCCCGAGGGGAAACTGCGGCATTCTTGATGACAAGTCACTGACGGCAGAAAGGGAAAACCATGGTTTATCAGCGCATATGTCTCCGCTGCATGAAAGAAAAAGAAAACAGCAGTGATATCTGTCCGTACTGCGGGCGGAATCCTGCTGATTACCAGGTGAGGTCTTATGTGCTGCAGCCGTTTACAGTGCTCCACGGAAAGTACCTGATCGGCGAAGTGCTGGGTGCGGGAGGATTCGGCATCACGTACGTGGCCCTCGACATGGCGCTTGAGCGGCGCGTTGCCATAAAAGAATTTTATCTTCAGGGGAGCATGTACCGGCAGAGCACGAGTTCCTCTGTTGTCACGGCCCTGAACAGCGACCAGTATCACGAAAAGATGCTGGAGATCAACAGGGTTAAATTCGAAGAGGAA
>CACZTA010000240.1 GCA_902783935.1 uncultured Lachnospiraceae bacterium
AGCCACGTCTTCCCGAGCGCCTTATCCGCCTCTTCCGTAAATTCAGCTTTCGGTAAGGAAGATTTTACATTGAGCTGGAAATACATCGAGCCGCCCATAAGGAGGCGGTAAGCCGGCGGGATGAGCTTTTCCAGCATAGCCGGTGAGATGTAGGCATATCCGTAGGAATGATAATCCGGCATGAGCTGGGTCTCATCCGGCAGGCAGATCAGATATTCCCCCGACTTGACAAGCCCTCTGACGACGCCTTCAAATGTCAGTGTTTTATATGTCAGCGCGAGGGCGTCGCCCACGGCGATATCATTTGCGGCAGCATAAGAATCCGACAGCCAGATCCCGTCTTCGCTTTCCGGGTCGTACGCTTCCCCCGCAGTCAGGAGAATGCCGGATACATTCATATTTTCACTGACGGTGACGGACAGGATGTCCGTGTCATCTTTGACGGTTGCATTTACTGAAAGATACCTAGTGACGTCTTCCACGCCGTCAATTGCCCGGACGGCCTCGGCATTTTCTTCCGAAAAGCCGTGCTCCGAATAAATCCGGTAATCGGCAAAGCCGGTATCACGGAGAATCTCTTCCGTGTTCTTTTCAAGTGAATACCACTCAATATTAAATCCGAGAAACACGCCCGTGCCCAGCGCAATCATGATAATCATCGAGATGAACTGCGCCTTGTAATGCCACAGCGTGCGTATCATCTTTTTCTTCAGCATTACCAGTCCACCTCTTCCACAGACGCCGGATTTTCCTGAACTTCTGAGGACATGATCTTCCCGCTGCGCACGCGGACCACCATGTCGGCCATCCTGGCGATATTCTGGTTATGGGTCACAAGGATGATCGTTTTCTTCATTTCGCGGGTCATGGACAGGAGGAGCTTAAGGACCATGACACCGGTCTCCGAATCCAGCGCACCGGTCGGTTCGTCGCAGAGCAGGATTTTCGGATTTTTGCATAATGCCCGCGCAATCGAGACGCGCTGCTGCTCGCCCCCGCTCAGTTCCGCAGGGAAATTGTGAATATGGTCGGCGAGCCCGACGGCCTCAAGCATCGCATGGCTGCTCAGGGAATCCGGCGCAATCTCCTTGACAAGCGCGACATTTTCAATGACCGTGAGCGTCGGAATCAGGTTATAGCTCTGGAAAACAAATCCGACCTTCGCAGCCCGGTAATCTGCCAGTGCATTGCCGTCTAAAGTTGAAATATCTTCCCCGTCTACGAGGATCGTGCCTTCTGTCGGCGAGTCCAGACCGCCGAGCAGGTTCAGAAGAGTGCTTTTTCCTGCGCCGCTCTGTCCGAGAATAACTATGAACTTTCCTTCCGGAAACGAGAGATCCACGTGGTCCAGGGCGCGCTGTTCGTGTTCGCCGTTGTGATAAACGCGGGACACGTCTTTAAATTCCACAATATTCATCATGTAAGTCTCCATAAAGCCGTTAAATTATAATTAGTATCATCTAACCTATGTTGACTTTACTATATCGTTTAAGGAATGTCAAGATCAAACAAAAAACCCTCCCATTCAGCTTTCCTGCTGAATGGAAGGGGCCTGTTTTATTCTATAACAACTTCCCGGTCCAGTTTGAAATAGGTGAAGCAGCCGGTACCGACCAGCTCTCCCTTATCTGCGTCCATTGTTTCGACGCGGATCACGTTAATCGTATGCCCCCCTTTCTCCACTTTCGCTGCAGCGGTAATCCTGGTCCCGACGGAAACGGGATGCAGAAAATTGTAATCACTCCTCAGCGTCACCGCATAATACCCGAGAGACAAAGACGCTGCACCCGCCGCGACATCAGCCAGTGTCATCAGCACCCCTCCGTGACAGGAATTCAGGGGATTCGCATGTTCCGGCAGAACCGTCATTTCCGCAGTCGCAAACCCTTCTTTGATTTCGGTCACTCTGATCCCGAGCAGGTTTGCAAACGGATTCTGTTTATATCTCTGATCCAGCAGTTTTTGATAATCCATATCCTTCACTTTCTTTCTTCCCTTCGTTATAAGAAATCATACCACGTTCTTCCTCGATTGAACCAAAAAGAAATATCAGATATAATAAAAACTGAAATATAAACCTCTTCTGATATCTGTGTAGGAGTACCGGAATGAAAGAAACCGCAAGGAAACTCCTGGTCACCTTCTCAGCCCTGACTGACCGCCACCGCGATCTGATCCGTGAGCGGGCCGGTCAATATGGCTTCCGGGTCATTTTCTGCGAAGATC
>CACZTA010000241.1 GCA_902783935.1 uncultured Lachnospiraceae bacterium
GGGAAGAAGGGGTGCGGCAGGAATCTTTTGCGGCAAGACTGTCTGACATAGATACAAACCGTCATGTCAATAACCTGCATTTCATCGATATGGCCTGTGCCTATCTGCCTGACGGTGCGGATGTGAAGGAACTGAGGGTTGAGTACGCGAGACAGTGCCGGCTTGGAGAAATCATCTGCCCGGTCGTCTGGCAGCTGCCGGAAGGGACCGCTGTGTCCCTCGGGGATGAGGCCGGAAAGCCCTATGCGAACTGTCTGTTCCTTTTCTGAGAAAGTCCGTGCACAGTGCGGTAGATTATGCTATAAATATATCAGAAGGGAGACGGCATGATAAAAATCGGAGAGTTTCAGGCCCTCACGGCAGTAAACAGACGGGATCACGGCGTCTATCTCGGAGAGAGCGCGGATGCCTCTCTTTCGGACCGGGTCCTTCTTCCTGCCAGGCAGGTTCCGGAGGAACTGCAGCCGGGGGATACAATAGAGGTTTTTGTTTACCGGGATTCCGAAGACAGACTGATTGCGACGACGGCAAAGCCGAACCTGACGCTTCACGGGACAGCGAGGCTCCGTGTGGTGCAGACGACGAAGATCGGCGCATTTCTTGACTGGGGCCTTGAGAAGGACCTGCTGCTGCCATTCCATGAACAGACGCGCAGGGTGCGGGAGGGCGATGAAGTGCTGGCCGCGCTCTATACAGATAAAAGCGGACGGCTGGCCGCAACCATGAAGGTCTATCCGTATCTCAGGACAGACTCACCGTATCATGCCGGTGACCAGGTCAGCGGTGAAGTATACCAGGTAGCGGAAAACTTCGGCGCATTTGTCGCCGTGGATGACTGTTTCTCGGGGATGATCCCGAAGAAGGAGATGCAGGCCGGCTACGCAGTGGGAGACCGGCTTTCATTCCGGGTAACCCGCGTGCATGAGGACGGCAAGCTGGACCTGTCCGCACATGAAAAAGCCTATCTCCAGATGGATATTGACGCGGAGGCGGTCCTCGGGGTGATCGGGACGGAATACGGCGGGGTGCTTCCGTTTGATGACAAGGCGGACCCGGAACTGATCCGCGAGATTTTCGGACTGTCGAAGGCGGCATTTAAGAGAGCGGTCGGCAGGCTTTACAGGGAGCGCCGGGTGGTGCTTGAAGAAGGAAAGATTAAGAAGGTATGACAGCCGGAGTCGCCGGCAGTCTTTATATAAGGGAGGGAGACCATGATCAACTTACTTAACCAGCTCGCAGAGTTTCTGCAGATGACGACACCGGAGGCGCAGGGAATCCAGGCGGCCATCATTATCGGCGCGGCTGTCCTCGGACTTGTATACTGCTTCTTCGGCTATAAATCGATCCGGCTGATTACCGCGATCGTCGGTTTCCTGATCGGCCTTGTGGCAGGGATCATCGTCGCCGTCAATCTGGAACTCACATCGCCGCTTGACATCGTCGTACCGCTGGCGATCGGCGTCGTGCTGGCGCTTCTCAACTTCTTCCTCTATAAGCTCGGTATTTTTGTTGCGGTCTTCTTTGTGACCATGAGCGTGACGACCTCGCTTCTGCTTGCCTATGTCAATCTCGAGGAAAATGTTTCCCTGATTATCGGCCTGGCAGCCGGGCTGGTCTTCGCGATCCTCGCGGTGATTTTCGTAAAGCCGGTCGTGATTATCATGACGGCGCTGATGGGCGGCCTCCTGTTCGCCGACCAGATCTTCGAGTATCTGGTCCAGGTGCGCTGGGATCCGCAGCTTGAAACGCTGATCCGTCTCGGAACCGGTGCGGGACTGGGCCTGATCGGCATGATCTTCCAGTTTGTGACCACAAGGGGGAAGGAATAAGAAACGGATGGGATTTGCACATCTGCATGTCCATACCGAATATTCCCTGCTGGACGGTTCGAATAAAATCCGGGAATACGTTTCCCGGGTCAGAGAACTCGGCATGACTGCCGCGGCCATCACGGATCACGGCGTCATGTACGGATGCATAGACTTTTACAGAGAAGCCCTCGCGCAGGGGATCAGACCGATCCTCGGCTGCGAGGTCTATGTGTCTCCGGGGAGCCGTTTTGACAGGGATTATTCTGCATCGGACGAACGCTACTATCATCTGGTGCTGCTCGCTGAAAACGATACGGGTTATCACAACCTTATGCAGATCGTATCAGCGGGGTTTACGGAGGGGTTCTATTACCGGCCGCGGGTCGATAAGGAACTGCTCCGCCGTTATCATGAGGGGATTATTGCGCTTTCCGCCTGCCTGGCCGGTGAAGTGCCGAGATGGCTGACTGCAGGGAACTACGAAGGGGCCAGGGACTGCGCGCTCGAGCATCAGGAAATCTTCGGGGAGGGCAACTACTTCCTGGAACTGCAGGA
>CACZTA010000242.1 GCA_902783935.1 uncultured Lachnospiraceae bacterium
ATATTCTCCCAGAAAGCGGCGATGTCAGTGTTGTAGACACGGTTGATGGCGCCTTCATCGTGGAAAAGGAGCTGCAGTTTGCCGCGCTTGGAGTTGATGTTGTAGAGACGGCCGGAACCCAGATGCTCAGCCAGTGAGCGGGGATTGCCGCTGACATAAACCAGCACGCGGTCAATGCCGCTGTTGCTCATATTGGAGATCGGGAAGTCGACCATACGATAACGTCCGACGAAAGAAAATGCGGAAATCGGACGATAGTCCTGCATGCCCTCCACGTAATAACGGTTTGATGCTGCAGTTATAATACCAAATGCTTTTGCCATAATTATTCAACCCCCTTCACGCGTTTCGCGACAAGCTCAATTTCTTTGCTGTCTGCGCTGCCGACGACGGCACCCTTGCCGACTGTGACGTTGTCTGCGACCAGTGCGCGGGTGACAACTGCGCCTTCTTCAATGACGGCACCCGGCATGAGCACCGAGTCTATAACTTTGGCACCTGCTCTGACAGTTGCCCCGGTGAAAAGGATTGATCCGGAGACTTCCCCTTCAACGGTGCAGCCCTGTGTGATATAAGCCCGTTCAACAACGGCATCCGGTCCGTAGTAGGCCGGAAGGGTGGAAGCATCGTCGGTGTAGATCTTCCAGTTCGGGTCGTTCATATTCAGCTCGCTCTTCTTTCCGAGAAGATCCATGTTGGCTTCCCAGAGAGAACTGATGGTTCCTACGTCTTTCCAGTATCCTTCGAACTTGTAGGCGACGAGCTTTTTTCCGGAATTCAGGAAATTCGGGATGACGTCATTGCCGAAGTCGTGGGAGGAATCGGGATCTTTCATGTCGGCGACCAGGACTTTGCGGAGCGCTTTCCATGTGAAAATATAGATGCCCATGGATGCCAGGTTGCTCTTCGGTTCCTTCGGTTTTTCCTGGAACTCGATGATCTGGCCGTCTTCATTTGTATTCATGATGCCGAATCTGGATGCTTCTTCCCAGGGCACGGGGCGGACACCGACAGTCAGGTCTGCCTTCTGGGCTTTGTGGTAAGACAGCATATCATCGTAATTCATTTTGTAGATGTGGTCGCCGGCGAGGATCAGCAGATATTCCGGTCCGTAAGAATCAATGAAGTCGATATTCTGTGAGATTGCGTCTGCGGTTCCCCGGTAGACATTGAAACCTTCTTCTGCCTTCTCGCGGGGCGGAAGGACGAATACGCCGCTGTCCTTGGAATCAAGGCCCCAGCGTCTGCTGACGGCAACATAGCTGTTAAGCAGTACGGATTCATACTGCGTCAGAACACCGACTACATCGATACCGCTGTTGGCGCAGTTACTTAACGGGAAATCTATGATCCTGTACTTACCACCAAAAGAAACCGCCGGTTTGGCGACTTTATTGGTGAGATCCTTCAGTCGGCTTCCCCGACCTCCGGCAAGGATCATTGCTAACATGCTGTTTTGACTCATAATTAACCTCCCTTAATGTGGTTTCCGCTCCGCAGCGGTCTTTATCATACTGTCTGAAAGCCAGAGAAGCATGATGCAAACCGCTGAAAAATCTATTTATATTATACATTTTTATAGGAAAATGTACAAGTGCGAACAGGTGATGTCCCCGTAAATACAGGTAAAACTGCCGGAAAACAGAAAAAAAAGACAGCACTGTGACGGACTGCTGAAAATATGTTACGATTGACCGGAAAAAAACGGACAGTCGGGAGCAGGGCATGAAACTGAGTTTTGCACCTCTGGAAGGGGTGACGGATTATCCGTTCAGGAATGCGCACTATCGCTGCTTCGGCGGAGCGGATCTGTATTATACGCCGTTCCTTTCGGCGAACAGCACGCATTCCTTTAAGAAAAAAGAAAAGAGAGAGGTCCTTCCGGAGCTGAACAGGGGCATTCCCCTCATTCCGCAGATTCTCTCAAATGACCCGGACGCGTTTGTCTGGGCTTCCGTGCAGATGGCAATGCTCGGCTACCGGGAGGTGAACCTGAATCTCGGCTGTCCGTCGCCGGCTGTCACGGGCAGCGGGAGAGGGGCTGCCATGATCGCCGATCCGGACGGACTCGACCGCTTTCTTGACGCTGCTTTCAGAAAACTCGAAGAAGCGGGACGAAGCTGCCGGGTGCCTGTTATTTCAGCCAAGACGAGGAGCGGCGCTTCAGACCGGAGTGAGACACCGGCACTGATCACTGTCTTCAACCGGTATCCGTTTTCGGAAATTATAGTCCATCCCCGTCTGAAAAAAGAACTCTACAGGGGAAAGGCGGACTGGGATGCTTTTGAAATGTTTTATGTTTACTGTACGAAACCGCTGGCATACAGCGGCGATATCAGGACGGTCAGCGATGCGGAACGCTTTATGAACCGGTTTCCGGGGACCGGACATATCATGATCGGCCGGGGAGCGGTGGCGGATCCTGCCATCTTCCGTGAACTGAAAGGCGGCTCCGGCATGACGTCAGGGGAGCTGTCCCTTTTTCACGATGCGGTACTGG
>CACZTA010000243.1 GCA_902783935.1 uncultured Lachnospiraceae bacterium
AGGAGCCTATGCCGTCAATTCGGCTCAGTATCAGGCGCGCTTTCTGCCGGGGACATTTATCAACGGGATCAATGTCACCGACCAGACCGTCGAAGAAGCAGAGGCCGCCATACGGGCAAAGGAAGAGGACTATTCGCTGAAGCTCCGCTTCCGCTTTAATGAAGAAGAAGAGCTGGATGCGTCCGACCTCAAGGTGAGCTATAACTGCGGAAAAGAGCTCCAGTCCATACTGGATGAGCAGAACGGCATTTCCTGGATCGTTCACGAGTTCAGCGAACCGACGCCTTATAAACTGAAGACGACGCTCAGCTGTGACGATAAGGCCCTGACCGAAACGCTCGAAGCCCTTCCCGAGCTTCAGCCGGAAAACATCGTAAAACCGGCGGACGCAAACCTGAGCCTCGAAGAGGACCTCACATTTAAACTGATTCCGGAGATCGACGGCTGTGAACCGGATGAGGAAGGATTGAAAAAAGCCGTTAAAGCGGCAGTCCGCGACGGGAAAAAGACGCTCGACCTCTCAAAGGCAGAAGGCGTCTATGTCGAACCGGCTGTCCGGTCTGACGACGAAGGCCTCCTCCAGAGATATCAGTCGCTCAACACGCTTCTGGATACGGACATTTCGGTCACACTGAGTGACGGCGTGGAGAGATCAATTGACAGAGAGGTGACGAAAGACTGGATTACGGTCAATAAAGACGGCCTCTACGTCGCGGATCCGGAAAGCATTTCGGCAGGAGCCGCACAGTATGTGGCAGAGCTCGCGAAGCTCGATGACTGCTACGGTTATTACCGGGCATTTGCCTCGACGAACTACGGCATGCAGCGCTTTGACTCCGATAACCTGCACGGACACACCCTTGACCAGGGCGCGATGGCGTCAAAGCTCGCGGATATGGTCATCAAGGGAGAATCCGGGAAGCTCGAACCTGTCTATTCCCAGTATGAGGACGATACCGATCCGCGCTTCGGCGGAACATATGTGGAAGTGGATATCTATGAGCAGCATGTCTACTACTACGAGGACTATAAACTCGTCTACGACTGCAACTGCGTGAGCGGAACTGAAGGATACCGCAGCACGCCCAGCGGCATTTACAGTATCCAGGAGAAGGAGCGCGGCCGTTATCTGAACGGTTACACCTCCAGCGGTGAGCTCGCCTACTCCGCTTACGTCAGCTACTGGATGTGCTTCTATCCGCACTACGGCCTGCACGATGCCCAGTGGAGAGATTCCTTCGGCGGCGATATCTACACCTACGACGGGTCGCACGGCTGCGTCAATCTGCCGTACAGTGCGGCGGAGACGCTCTATGACCTGCTCGACTATGAGACGCCGGTCATCATCCTCCGGGGACAGACCTACGATGATGAGACGGGCGAATCTTCGGAGAGCGTTTCTGAGAATACCGATTCCGAGTATTATGAGAATGCGGAGGAAACGGGATTTTAAATGAAAAAAAATAAAGGGTACCTGGTACCATGGAAAACATGGTACCAGGTACTCTTTCGTTTTTTATATTCCTGCAAGCGCCGCATTTTTGTACGCCGGATCCCCGGTCACTTCCCGGATGACGGTGATGTATGACGGGAAACGGATCTCCTCATTCTCATCCGCAAGTTCAATCTCGAGGATCGCCTGGTCTTGCCAGAACGGATAGAGATCGATCTCAAAATACTGCATGTCGTAATTCAGGCAGTAGCGGTTTTTCCGGATGGGATGCTTCGCGGGATCCGCGCTCTTCGCCAGCCTTCTGTATTCCTCTTCCGTGAGGCTCGTCTCCGTGCTGATCCGCTTCATGCCGTCAAGCGGCCGTTTACGGGTTTCATAGTAAATGTAATGGCCGTTTTCCCCGCGCCTGCGGATCCGGATCTCCTCTCCCCCGGAGGATTTGAGATAAATCTGCTCAATCTCCACCCGGCGGCAGAGCGGATTGTTGTCCAGCTTTGCAACATCCGGATAGGCGATCAGGAACTTCCTCTCCATCTCGTACGGATGGTTCTCACCGAGGAACTCGGCGATTTCTTTCTCGAGACGCCTCATCTTTTCTTCAAAACCGGTGGAATTATCAATCACGCGAAGATGCCGGTGGCCTGTCCAGCAGCTGAGCAGCCGGTCATCGAGCACGACTGCCTCTTCCGCTGTCTCATAGCGTGCCCCGTTATTGTCAAGATTATAAAATGCACTGGCGCCGTTCGCCGCCGTCACCAGATGAAAGACCGCGTCATAGCTGTCGCGGCACTGAATCTCATCCAGGCCGAGGGCATCCATCACTTCGGCAAACTCTGCGTCGTTCATGTAGGCTTTATTATCCATGACACCCCTGTCGCAGACGATCAGGATCTTATCTGAAGACATCGTGCGGGCTGCCTGCATGAAAAGCCGCTCCTTCGTGAGCTGCAGTTCCACCTGGCATTTCTGGTATTCCACATTCGTCCCGCACGTCCAGGGCGCGACCCCGCCGGTAATCAGCTCCGTCGCCGTCTCCGGCACGAAAAGGACGGTATAGCCCCGCTGCGCAAACGCGTTGCGGATCCAGCTCATGGCGGTCGATTTGCCCGCGCAGGGACCTCCGGTAACCACTATTCTCGTAATTTTCTGCATCTCTGCCCTCCCGCCGCGCGCTGCGCCCGGCTACGGAACCTGCCAGCTTGTTAAAGGAAAGGAGTGCTGCCCCGCAGCACTCCTTAAGTATAAATCATCCTGCTCCTTTTTGGAAACTATTTCATGTCATTCACCGTCAGCATACGCGCGTTTCCGGGCAATCAGCAGGA
>CACZTA010000244.1 GCA_902783935.1 uncultured Lachnospiraceae bacterium
ATGCTCATCAGGACAAACCCGTAGCAGTTATAATACGTCAGCCCGCAGAGACCCATGGCGACAGAAAGTCCGACGCCGTCCCGGATCCGCCAGCTGTACCGGATCCCGCTCACCCAGAAGCAGAAGATCATGGCCGTCGTCATGATGGCAAGCCCGTCGCTGTTGACATAGGTGAACATGAATGCCGTCTCCGGAAAGAGAACCACGAAAACCGGCAGCATGTAGCGGGCTTTTGACTTCGGAAACAGCATGAAAGCTGCCCTTGAGACAAAAAAAGCCGTTCCGCATCCGGAGAGGATGCTGACCATCCTGGCCGCCATGAGAAGATCAAAGGGTTCATCCGTAAACAATGCCGCAAAATTCTTGAACCACGCCCCGATAATAAAAGGGAGGATCGGGGAAAATGCATACGAGAATCCCCAGATCTCATTCCGGATACGGGGATCGTCCCCTCTCGGAAGCGAGTGATATTTTGCCACGAAGTTGACGACGTCATAATGCATGCCCTCGTCAGGACCCTGCCCGATGGGGGAAATCTTCGCCCATGTATAATAGAGAATAAACCCGAGGCCCATGAGAAGGACCGTAAATACGATTTCCTTCCTGCGGCCCTCCCGCATCACGGCCGTCACGGCCAGAACCGCAAATCCGGCCAGTGCGAGCAGCACGTAGATCCACCGGATCTGCGGGTTATTATAGAACCGGACCGGCAGGCCGGACGCAAACAGAAGGACGACGGTTCCCGCCGTCAGAAAGGCGTGTGCGATAATCCCGTCAAAAAGCGCCAGGATGCACAGGGCGGCAAAGAACGTTATTCCGATTCCCACGATCACAGGGAGGTTTCCCCTGTCCGGCGGGTTCAGTACGATGCTCTGCACCGTGACGGAATTCCCCGGCTCGTCAAACAGGTCGAACCGGATGGTCCGCACCGGAGCCTTCGTCTCAAAAACCGCCCTGCAGCTGCCGTTTTTGATTTTTACCCGGACACTCTCCGTCTCGTTATAACCGATGCCGGTATTATAATAGATCTGCATGGTGCCCGGCTCAAAAGACGGTTTTCTGGAGATCCAGGCGCAGTTTACCTCGACAGACTGCACGCAGGTGTTCAGGCCGTCAAGCTCCACAAAGCCGTCGGTGCCCTTCGCCAGAAACCGGCCGTTGTCGGTAAACTCCGTATCGCTCAGGCCGAGCGCCGACATATCCGTAAAGGTCAGCGTCGGATAGCGGTCCCTCCTGTGGACTTCCATCCCGACATAAGCCGCGGCAGACAGCAGGAAAACCAGTGCGGAGAACAGCACCTTTTTCCAGAAATGCTTTTTATTCATGTTTTGTCTCACCGATCGCGGCCAGGAATCTCCGGAGGGCATCTCTCCAGTCGGGAAGCGGCTCAAAGCCGTTTTCCGCCAGCTTCGAGCGGTTCATCCTGCTGTTGTACGGGCGGACCGCCTTTGCGCCGTATTCCTCCGATGTCACGGGGATCACATTGACGCCTGTCACGCCCGCCTCTTCAAAGATCGCCTTCGTGAAGTCATACCAGGAGATATAGTCTCCCTCATTGGTGACATGATAGATCCCGTACTTTTTCTCTCCCGTCATATCCACGACGAGCCGCGCCAGATCCAGCGTATACGTCGGTGTCCCGATCTGGTCGCACACAACTCTCAGGGTGTCATGCGTCTTTGACAGTTTCAGCATGGTGCGGATGAAATTGCTTCCGTTCGTGCCGAAAACCCACGCAATTCTGAGGATATAATAATCCTTTACATTTCTGATGACCGCCAGCTCGCCTTCTGCTTTTGTCTCGCCGTATACGTCAAGCGGATGGCGCTCATCCTCCGGTTCCCAGGGCCTCTCCCCGTTTCCGTCAAATACATAATCCGTCGAAAAATAAATCATGGGGATGCCGAGCTCCGCACAGCATTTCGCGATATATTCCGTTCCGTTTGCATTGACTTTTCTGCATGCCTCAGGCATTTCTTCCGCCTTGTCGACAGCTGTCCACGCCGCGCAGTGAATCATGTAGTCCGGTTTTTCCCGGAAAAGCGTATCGCGCACCTGCTGCTCATCGGTGATATCCAGCTGCACGTACGGCATCTGCGTCACTGCCGTCCCGTCCTGCACACCGCCGTAGGACGGCTGGATATCGCTCCCGATGCCAGCCATCCCCCTCTTATGGAGTTCATTCATCACGTCATGCCCGAGCTGTCCCGATACGCCCGTCACAAATGCTTTCATGTTTCTCTCCCCTTTCCGTTCAGCTGCGTTTTAAGGAAAAATCCTGGGTGATCATGCTGAGGTTCGGATTATAATACGGATCGCCGTCCCTCAGGATATCCGGCCACTTCTTCTCGAAATACTTCAGTTCTTTTCCGAAGCGGCTCTTTTTCTCCGGTGTGTTCTCGAGTCCCCTTGATTTCGATTCATAGTGATACAGCTCCGCATAGGGATTGTATACGATCAGGTATCCCTTTTCCCGGATCTTCATGCAGAGGTCAATATCGTTAAATGCAACCGCAAGCTCTTCGGTGAAGCCCCCGGCTTCCCTGAACACGGATGCGCGGACCATCATGCACGCCGCGGTCACTGCGCTGTAGTCCTGCTGGCAGATGATCCTGTGCTGATACCCGCTCACGCCGCGCTTCTGATTGACGAAGGCGTGGCCGGCCACGCCGCCCCAGCCGATGATCGCACCCGCGTGCTGGATCGTGTCGTCCCCGTAGTAGAGCCTCGCGCCGACAGCGCCGACATCCGGCCGCATGCAGAAACCGAGCATCTCCCGCACGGCATCGCTGATAAACTCGGTATCGTTATTTAGCAGCAGAAGATAGTCCCCTTTCGCCTCCCTGACGCCGAAATTGTTGATTGCGGAATAGTTGAATCCGCCCTCATAAGTGATGACACGGATTCTCGGATCCCGATCCGTGAGTTCACGGTAACCGGCGAATGTCTCCTCCTCCGTGCTGTTATTCTCAATAATGATGATCTCAATGTTCGGATAATCGGAACACCTGTCCAGGCTGTCCAGGCATTTTCTGAGATCCGCGATATGATCCTTATTCGGGATCAGGACGGAGACGAGCGGTTCCTCCTCCCAGTGCCAGATCGTCCTGTAGATCCCCGGAAATTCCCCGTTTTCCACGGTTGCAGGCCAGTTTTTCCGCCGGTAATGCGCTTCGATCGCCCGCTTCCCGGCTTCAAACGCATAAAGCTTGCTCTCGGGATTTGCCGCCGTACTTCCCTCAAAAAACCGCCAGTGATAGAGGATTTTCGGAATATGGACGATCCCGTCCGTCTGTTCCGTGCAGCGCAGGATAAAATCATAGTCCTGCGCCCCGTCGAATGCCGGGTCGAGAAGGCCGGTGCGCTCCAGCAGTTCTCTCCTGACCGATGTCAGGTGGCAGATATAATTCACCGAACAGAGGAAATCGGGGTCATAATCGGGCTTCAGGTTCGGCTGCATGAGCTTGTCCCCGGTCCCGATCTTGTCTTCATCCGTATAGATGAGTTCCGCCTCCGGATGAACTGCCGCTGCCTTTGCCGTCTCATAGAGCGCGCTCGGGACGAGCAGGTCATCGTGATCACAGAACATGATCCACTCCCCTTTTGCCTCACGGATTGCCGCATTCGTGTTTTCGGCGATCCTCAGCCGCTCCCCGTGCCTGACGGTGCGGATCCTCGCATCGGACGCCTCCAGCTCATCCAGAAGGCCGGATATCGGGGAATCCGGACCGCTTCCGTCCGACAGAATCAGTTCCCAGTTCGCATAACTTTGCTTTTTTACGGAATCAGCCAGCTCCCGGAGATATTTATCCGGCGTCCGGTAACAGGGGACGACGATGCTGATGAGGGGCGCCGGGACGGGCGGTTCCCTCCGCTGTGCCTGCAGCATCCGCTCGGACGGCAGGTGCTTCCCGATCCAGTCCGCATAATTCACAGTGCGCATCGCCGGATTAAACAGTTTGTTCCAGGTCTTCGCCGCCAGTGCGGACATCCCGTTATACAGAAATGCATCCCGGGCTTTTCCGAGCAGATGGCCTGCTTTTCTCACCTGTACATGCGCTTCATCCGTCGGATAGGTCAGCACAACCGTATCTTCGGATGTGCGGAGCCTGACCCTGACCGGTCCTTCCGGGACGGGACGGAGTTCGATATTGAACCCGTTATCCGGGTCAACCGGATACTCATCAAACAGCTCCACGGTATCATACCGCTTATACCGCTCGACCCGGTCTGTCAGTTTCTTACCGTCTTTTCCGAATACTTCCACGCATACGGGCTCCCTGGCGGCAGCCCAGCCCTGGACGCGGAAAAACCCGTCTTTGCGGTTGACGGTATATTCATCGATATAATACCTGACCCCCCGCCGCTTTTCCTCGAGTCCGGCAGTCCGGATCGTAAAGCACAGTTTTTTTCCCGTTTCCCCGTCTGACCAGACTTTCAGCCTTTTCCCCGGCGGAAGCGTCTCCTCAAAGCGGAAGATGACTTTTGTCTCACAGCCCCCGTACCGTTCATCCACATTGTCCGTCAGCTGTATGACTTCCGCCGGAACCGGCTTTCCCCCGAGTTCCGCGGTGAGATCCGTTCCGGGCACAAGCCATCCGAACAGATAGTAAATCTTTTCGTCCGTCAGTGAAAAGCGGTCGTTTTTTACCAGAAACCCCTGGTTAAATACCATATGCTCACTCCTTAAGCGCTTCTTACAGATCTTCCGGATTCCCCGTCGGATACTGTCCCTTCAGGGCAAAATCCGAACGGTTCGGTTCCAGGTTCGGATTGAAATACGGATCACCGTCCTTAAAATAGGACGGCCATCTGTTCCGCAGACGCTCCGCTTCACTCAGGAAACGCCTGTGTTTTTCGTCGTCGTCCCGGGCCATGTCGCTCCCGCGGGTCTTTGATTCATCGTGCATGAGTTCGGCGAACACATTCTCCACGACAAGCAGTCCCTTCTCTCTCAGCTTCAGGCAGTAATCCACATCGTTGAACGCGACCTGATACTCCGGATCAAAGCCGCCGGCTTCATCAAAGACGCTCTTTTTTGTCATCATGCACGCAGCGGTCACCGCGCTCAGGTCCTGCGTCGAATTCGCCCGCCCGCCGTAAGTAAAGACCTTCGACGAGAGTCCTGCGAACATATGGCCGGCAGCGCCTCCCATGCCGAGAATGACGCCCGCGTGCTGGATCGTCCCGTCCGGATACAGGAGCTTTGCCCCGACGCAGCCGACATCCGCGCGCTGCGCATGGCCGAGCATTTCCTCTATCCAGTCCGGCGTAATGACTTCCGTATCATTGTTCAGGAAGAGCAGGTACTCGCCCGCCGCTTCCTTTGCGCCGAAATTATTAATCAGGGAGTAATTAAACGGCTCTGTCCATCTGAGGATGCGCACATTGCCGTGTTTCTCCGTCAGTTCCCGGTAATAAGCTTCCGTCTCCGTTTCCACGGATCCGTTTTCAATCAGCAGCACTTCAAAATTCCTGTACGTCGATTTCCCAAAGACCGAATCAAGGCAGCGCCGGAGATCCGCAGCATGGTCGCGGGTCGGGATGATGATTGATACCAGCGGGTTCCCCTGCACCTCAAAAATGGTGCGGTAGCGTCCCCAGTACTGCGTCATCTCCACTCTCGCGGGAATGCCGAGCCGCTCATAGTGCGCAGCGACCGCGCGGCGCCCGTTTTCGTAGGCATACATCTTGCTCTCGGGATTCCCCGCCGTCGAATCCATATGCGCCCGCCAGTGATACAGCGCTTTCGGGACGTGCCGGATGCTTCTCGCCTGTTCGCAGCACCGCAGGATGAAATCATAATCCTGCGCGCCGTCAAATTCACTCCGGAGGAGCCCCGCCATCTGCACAACCATCCTTCTGACGGCAAAAATATGGCATATATAATTATTGCTTCTCAGCAGGTCGAGATTGAAATCCGGTTTGAAGTTCGGATCGTAATAGATATTGCCCGTCTGGGTGATCTTATCCTCGTCCGTATAGACGATATCCACGTCGATATCCGAATTAAAGGCTTTGACGATTTCATGGCACGCAGAAGGATCCAGCGTGTCGTCGTGATCCGCGAGCATGATAATGTCGCCCTCCGCCATCCGGATCGCTTCATTCGTATTCTCCGAAATGCCCCTGTTTTCCTCGAGCCTTCTGTACCGGACGCGGGGATCGTCCCCGTAATGCTCCTTAATAAACGCCCCCACCCGGTCTTCCGTGCTGCCGTCCGCCAGGCAGAGCTCCAGCTTTCCGTACGTCTGGTTCAGTACCGAATCGCAGATTTCCTGCAGGTAGTTCAGCGGCGTGTTATAGAGCGGGATCACCACACTGATCACCGGTTCCTGCGGGAAATGTTCGCCCCTCTGCCGCTCCCGCTCTTCTTCGGGCACGGCATGCTCCCGCATCCAGTCATCATATTCCATGGGCGGTTCATCCGGGGCAGAGATTACCCCCGCCCGGATCAGGTCTCTGCGCTCTTTTCTTTTCGCCGGGTCCATCTCGATATTCAGATCACAGCTGAGCACGCCCCTCGGATTTTCGATCCGCAGCACGTACGGCAGGTTTTCAATGGTTTCATACGGGATCTTGATATTGAACCCGGATTTCCTGTTCGGATC
>CACZTA010000245.1 GCA_902783935.1 uncultured Lachnospiraceae bacterium
CCCCTGATACACCGTCTCTCTCATCTTTCTGCGCGGTGTAATACTGCTGTTCATCACCTCGCGGTAATATCTGCATGCATACGGAAGCGCTTTAGCAGCTGCCTCCCGGTTTCTTTCAAACAGATTTTTTTTCATGTACGCATTCAGGCAGGTTCTGTATTTTTCCCGTGCAAGACCTGCAAATTCAGGATAGTATGCTTCCGTCAGGGCAACCATCTCCTGCCTTGCCTCAGGCTCAGAACTCCCGCCCGGTGACTTCCGGTTTGTATGGACGGCACTGTTCCGCCGGATCCTGTAATCATAAACAGGTTCCACTGCCGTCTTCAGATGCCGGATATGCCTGCACGCTTCAAGAAGCCAGACCTGATCCTCTCCGACTTTATAGTCCGGAGAAAACAGGGGAAAGGATCCTCCTCTGAGGAGGCATTCCCGCGTGAAGTACTTGTTCCACAAAACGCCCAGGTAGCTGTTTCTGCCTGTGCGGAGCGTAAGCCGGACCGCTTCCCGGCTTCCTCCTTCTCCGTCCGATTCAGGCCCTTTGCGGATTTCAAGTACATTACCTTCTTCATCGATTCGCCTGTGACCGGCAAAAACCGCATCCGCTTCCCCCGAAGAGAACTGGTCTGCAATATATCTGAAGGCATCCGGAAGGAGTCTGTCATCAGCATCCGCAAATCCGATCACTTCACCCGTCACCCTCTTAAGGCCTTCATTTCTGGCCGCACTGCAGCCTCTGTTCTCTGTATGGATAACACGGAACCTGTTATCGGCTTCCGCGATCCTGTCACAGATTCTTCCGCTCCCGTCAGAAGAACCGTCATCGACGAGAACCGCTTCCCAGTTTTCATAGGTCTGGCCGATAATGGATTCCAGACATGAAGGGAGATATTTCTCAACATTCCACACCGGCACAACTAATGAAATCTTCAGTTTTTCCATGCAATATAGATCCTTATAACCGGTACCCGTGTCAGAAACTGCCCTCGTATTTCTTCCCTATGAATTTCGCCTTGAGAAAAGCAGTGCCCTTTTTACCCCAGTTTATCTTCTCCATATGGATCAGCGGGATCTCCAGGATTTCATTCTTTTTCAGTTTCCCGGTTTTCAGCTGTTCTTCAATCCACACGTTGAAAATAATCTCCGATACTCTTCCGTAAAACCGGCTCTGGAAAGCGGAGAGCTTCTGTTTTCCGTCTGTCCTCTGCTTCAGTTCAAACAGGATGTCAAATACCCATGTACAGTATTCATCAAAGAATTTTTTCTCCATGATCATCATGTTGAACATATAGCCGCCGGTCCTGTTATAGATCCGGTCACAGCTCTCCAGGTATGACGGATACTTCTCCGCAATAATCCTCCGCGTTTCATCCAGATGGCTGGCATAATGCGTGTGCGCATAATGACTGTACAGAGTCTCGATATAATATCGGCGCGGCTTTGGCGTGAAAACCTTTACATGGCCGAGCCAGGGTTTCAGCTCTCTGTATGTCAGAATCCTGTCCCACAGCGGTCCGGACCGCTTAATCGCAAAATGCCGTCTGTAATGGACGAGTCCGAGGTAATCCGCATCCAGATTTTTCCATGCCCAGTAGAGCCCCGTCAATTCACAGAATGAAGGGTTCAGCCCGGAGATATGATCCCCTGTATTATCTTTTGTATATCCGAGATCCAGTTCGTTTCCGTCCGCGTCCGTTTTCCCCTCAGCGCCGACGTGAAGCGGCAGATACATGGGATCTGCCGGCATCCTGTACTGCTTATGGGCTGCAACGATGATGCAGACGGACGGTTTCTGTTCTGCCATTTATGTCTATCTCCCTGATAATTCCTCTTTCACACAGGAAAGTGCGGCATCAATTACCTGATCCATGTCGTAATACCGGTAGGAACCGAGCCTTCCTCCGAAAACAGTATCTGTTTCCCCGGCAGCGAGTTCTCTGTAAGCCTGATACAGTTCACCGTTTTTCCGGTCATTCACCGGGTAATAGGGCTCATCTCCCGGTTTCCATTCTGAACTGTATTCCCTGCTGATCACCGTCTTCGGCAGTTCCCTGCCCTCCTCATCCAGTCCGAATTCAAACCACTTATGCTCTATGATACGCGTCCACGGCGTTTCCCGGTCCGTGTAGTTCACCGCAGCATTCCCCTGGAAATTCGGTATCGGAAGTACTTCCGTCTCAAAACGGACGGACCTGTATTCCAGCGTCCCCAGCGAATAGCCGAAGTAAGCATCAATCGGGCCCGTGTAAATAACCCGGTGCGCAAGTGCATCCAGTTCTTTCTTATCAGTCAGATAATCTGTCCCGAGCCGGACTTCTATTCCTTTCAGAAGATTTTCCGCAAGCTTAGTGTATCCGCCGATCGGAATTCCCTGATATAGTGCATTAAAATAATTATTATCGAATGTAAGCCGTACAGGCAGCCTGCGGATGATAAAGGCAGGCAGGTCACGGCAGTCGCGTCCCCACTGCTTCTCCGTATAGCCTTTTACCAGTTTCTCAAAAATGTCCCGTCCGACCAGGCTGATCGCCTGTTCCTCAAGGTTCTTCGGTTCCCCGGTAATTTCTTTTCTCTGTTCGGCGATTCGTGCAGCCGCTTCCTCCGGCGTCACTACCCCCCACATCCTGTTGAAGGTGTACATGTTGAACGGGAGCGAATACAGTTCCCCCTTATAATTCGCCACGGGGGAATTTGTAAATCTGTTAAAATCCGCGAACCGGGTAATGTATTCCCATACCTTTCTGTTATTTGTATGGAAAATATGGGCACCATACTTATGTACGTTGATGCCTTCTATTTTTTCCGTATATATGTTTCCGCCGACATGCGTCCGCCTGTCAATAACCAGAACACTGCGCCCGGCATCCGTCAGCTCTCTCGCACAGACAGAGCCGAATAACCCTGCTCCGACGATCAGATAATCGTACATATTTTGTCCTTTCCGGTTCCCTGTTCTTTTACGCTGCAGTCAGGATACGACAGCTCCCAGGATCTCTGCATGCATGCCCTCAAGAAGCTGCAGTTCTTCCTCCAGATCCGTGTAGGATGTCTTCCCCCTTCTTTCCAGAAGAATCACCCCTTCCGCATCCGCCAGTCCTTTCCGGCTCTCCGGATCATGCAGAAAATCGGGGCTGAATGTCAGTGACGCCCTTCCTTCCTCCGGCAATGCATCCAGGATTGACGCTGCTGTCCCTGATAATGCCTCACGGTTCCCGCTGCCGGTCAGGACAACATGTTTTTTCCCTTTCAGCATGCACCCGATATTGGCAGCCGTCATCTGCAGACACTGTTCACGGCTCCTGCCGTCCGCATCAGGGAAGGCTTTCCTTTCCGTCAGCCGGTCAAGCGCCAGCCGCTTTTTCCCTTCAGCGTCTCCGCTGATGTTCCCGAGAATCCGGATCCCGAAGCGGCTCCGGAGATCCCGTCCCGATTTTATTTTTCCCCCTGTCAGATAAAAGAACCCGATCAGGAGCATACTGAGCAGAATGCCTCCGGCAAACCCGGCTGCCACATATTTTTTACTGATCTTTCTTTTTCCCGGAGCCTGTGTCTTCTTTGCGCTTCCGCTTTTATATTTTGTCACAAAGTTTTCGCGGTTGGTTGCAGCCTTGACAAGCTTGTCCGAATAGTCATAAATTCTGTCCCAGACGGCTTTCTGGTTGGCACGGATCGCTCGTTTGACCTTTTCTTCGCGAATTCTGGTCCTTACCCTGATCGTGTGCTTCACATAGCCGAAGTCTCCGCCGACGGTAAGAAAATAATCTTCGATCGCCTGGCTCAGCTCATCGGAAAACGCCTGGTCCTTCCCCGTCACCTGGACGGTCAGGTAATAAGTTGTCGCAGGAGTTGCATCCGCCTGGCCATCATCTCCCGACGCTTC
>CACZTA010000246.1 GCA_902783935.1 uncultured Lachnospiraceae bacterium
ACAGAACCCGGACTGGCAGCGTCCCATTCCCGCCCTCACGCGTCTCTTGACCCCGTCGAGGCTTTTTGCCCCGAGCGGCCGCCGGATCGCGTCAAGGATCTCTCCCTCGCTGACCTGCTCGCAGCGGCAGACGATGCGCCCGTATTCCGGTTTCTCCCTGATAAGTTCCGACAGTTCCTCAAGGCTCATGCTCTTCGGATCGGTAAACCCTTTGCGCTTCCCGTCGAAATCCGGGTTTTCCGGCAGCCCGAGTTTCTCCGCCACCTCTTTAGCGATCTCCCTGCCGATCGCCGGTGCGGCCGTGAGTCCCGGGGATTCAATCCCGGCGCAGTCGAAAAATCCGGGCGCGTCGGCCACTTCCCCCAGAATAAAATCGTGTTTGGCTTCGTGGGCCCGGAGACCCGCAAAACTGGTAATGACATCGCGGAGCGGGAGATCATCAAATGCAAGGCCCGCCTTTGCCATCAAGTCATCAAAGCCCTCAGACGTCGTGTCCACGCCTTCCTTGTCATCAATATCTTCAGCGGTGGGGCCGACGATTGTATTTCCGTGGACAGTCGGGCTCACAAGCACGCCCTTGCCGTACTTTCCGGGAACCTGGAATACCGTATGCTGCACATAGCCGCCGGTCTTCCGGTCGAGGAGCAGGTAATCCCCGCGCCTCGGGATAATGTGGATCTTGTCCTCCGAAACCATGTTGTGCATGATATCCGAATAGAGGCCGGCTGCATTTACAACAGCCCTCGTCCGCACGGCCCCGTGCGCAGTCTGCACCACCCAGCAGGGCCCGCCGTTTTCATCCTGCGACGGCGTCAGCCCTTTCACCTCCGTGTCGAAACGGAACTCCACGCCGTTGGTATATGCATTCTCCGCAAATGCAATCGTCGCCCCGAACGGGCAGATGATCCCTGCAGTCGGTGCATAGAGTGCGGCCACCGGCACATGGCCGACACCCGGTTCAAGCTCTTTCAGGCGTTCGCGGCCGACAATCTCGAGGCCTTTCACGCCGTTCTTTTCGCCGTTCTCCTTCAGTGCTTCAAGTTTCGGAATATCCTCTTCGCTGAGCGCGAGGACAAGGGAACCGTTATTTTTATACGAAAAATCCAGCTCTTTCGAGAGAGCGGGATACATGTTGTTTCCGAGGATATTATATTTTGCCATCAGTGACCCGTGCGCAGCGTCAAAGCCGGCATGGATAATGGCGGAATTGGCCTTGGACGTACCGGTACAGACATCCTCCGAACGTTCCATCACACAGAAAGAACCTTTGTAAGCCGACAGGAACCTGGCAGCGGCACAACCCGTAATGCCTGCTCCGATTATGACTGCATCGTACATAGTTACTCTCCTTCTCATTTTTGCTTAACAATAATAATAAAGGGTGCCTGTCACCATGTTCAAGGTAAAACTATTCGAAACCATGATCATGGTGACAGGCACCCTCTGCAGTAAGTTTTATGACACTTCTAAATCGTACTGCCTGCTGCCGCCCGTAAGCCGGATGACGGTCCCCGCCCCCAGCTCATCAAGCAGTGCCTCTGCACTTTCCGAAAGCGGCAGTATCGTCGTCTCGGTGACATCAGTTCCCTCGATGCCGCCGACAGAGTCATATTTTTCGATCTCCGCGACGCTGTTGCCTGTGCGGATCGCAGCCGATTCGATGTACGGCCTGGAAGCGCCGGCCGAGGTCACTTTGAGCGCCGGGAAGAGTTCGACCGCACCGGCTTCATTTCTGACCACATAGACGATCCGGCTCACCTGCATTGACAGGCGGTCGATCGGACGGCTCTCATCTGCCCAGCTGCAGAGTTCTCCGCCGTCTGTCAGCTCGCCTTTGCCTTCGAACACATCGTAGGTAAAGTGCCAGACCGGATCCAGATACGGATCCAGGACGGCCGGATCCGGCACACTGTCGATGATGACCGCAAATTTATCCTCCGGCTTATACTCCGGCGGGTACGCAGTCTCAAGCGGCTCAGCCTTGCTGCCGGAAGCTTCCCGGAGCAGGAACCAGGTGAAGACATCCGCCGCGCCGGTCGGCTCAAGGCCGGCTGCCGTCTGGAATTTCGTCAGGGCTTCCGCCGACATGCTTCCGAAGATGCCGTCCGCCTCCCCTTCCAGATAAGACTGGCCGATCAGCTGGTTCTGGATCTCGCGCGCCGTCTCACCGGAGGAGCCGTTTCCGATATTTTCCCAGTTCTGCACGCTGTCAAGCGCGCCGATATCGAGTGCGGGGATCCGCTCACTGATTTCGGCGACCGGGACAAATCCGCGGCCTCCGTCATACGTCACTGCCGCATAAGTCCCGTCCACGATGCCGAGCACATCCAGCCGGTCGAGTTCCACGGTCTCTGCTGCAGTCCCTTCCACCGCTTCCGCGCCGGATTCGGCGGATGGGGCACCCTGCTCATAGGCAGCAATATCACTGATCACGGTCAGCGGGCATTTTTCACCTGTCAGCACGACTTCCTGTGCGAAGACAGCCTGCGGGCCGAGAAGTACGGCGAGTCCGGCGGCGCCTGCCGCCGCGAGTGTCCGGATTTTTACTATAGTCTTTCCCACTTCCATTTTACAACTCCTTCTTATCTACGACCTGGTCATATTCATTCAGGTACAGTCTGAGCGTCGTTTCGTCGTCCTGCGGCTCATCAAAGTAACCGCAGTAACCGCCCGCAAGCGTCACAGGATTGAGGTCCGCATCGAAATATGCTTCCCCTTTCTTCTTATTGTCCTCATCGAAATACTGTTCAAGAACCTGATAACTATTATTAAATGCAGCAGGATTCCCGTCAGCATCAAAATACCTTGTCCGGAC
>CACZTA010000247.1 GCA_902783935.1 uncultured Lachnospiraceae bacterium
AGCAGCGTCTCCCCGGGAGTATCTCCCTTCCGCAGGAATGTCAGCACTGAGTGCTCGCTGTCCATGGTGTTGATCCATTCGAAGCCGCTCTCTTCATAATCATGCAGATAAAGGGCGGGTTCACTCCTGTACAGAGAAAGCAGCGCCTGCTGATACGGCTTGTTGAATACTTCTCTGTCGGAAAGCAGCTTTTTGCCCGGATGAAGGAAAAGGTACCCGTACGCCGCCCTCATCAGTGCCGCGCGCGCTTTATCTTTCCCGTCAAACCGGTCAGCGAAGCGCCTTCTGTCGAATGAACCGATCCCGCGTGACAGGGATATGATCGAATGTTCAAAGTAATTCTGGAGCATGCCGTTTGTCAGGACGGCATGTTCACGCCTCCTGCCCTCGGAATCGAGGCCGAAATAATTCAGCATGTCCTGTGTAAAATGGAGATTCCATTTATAGGTAAATCCGAGACCGTCTTCCTCCGCGGGAGCCGTCACATCAGGCCAGTCCACATCTTCCGTCATAATCAGGATTCCTCCGGGGAATGACCTGCTGAAGATCCCGCTGAGCCGGCTGAGGAATTCCACGCCTTCAAGATTCTCTGAAGATCCGTAGATATTGGCAACCCACTGATCCCCTCTCGCATAATCAAGGCGCAGCATCGTCGAACATCCGTCCAGTCTCAGGCCGTCCGCATGATATTCCCGCATCCAGAAGCATGCATTCGAGAAAAGGAAACTCCTCACTTCCGGCCTGCCGTGGTTGAAGAGCCTGGTTCCCCACAGCGGATGAATACCCTGCCTGGGATCGAGATGTTCATAGAGACAGGTTCCGTCAAAGAAAGCCAGCCAGCCGGTATCCGGCGAAAACCAGGCCGGTGTCCAGTCCAGGATCACCCCGATGCCGTCTGCGTGCATTCTGTCGATAAAGCCCTTGAATTCCGCAGGTGTACCGAATCTTGAGGTAGGAGCAAAGAAACCGGTTGTCTGGAAGCCGCCCGAGGCGTCATCCACGTATTCCATGACCGGATTCAGCTCGATATGGGTATACCCCATATCCTTCACAAAGCTGCCGATTGATTCGGCCAGCGTGAGGTAGGTCTCATTTTCCGGGTCTTTTGAACGCGCCTTCCATGCGGCAAGCGAACATTCATAGACAGCCAGGGGCTCCCGCAGACGGTCGGCACCGGAAGCGACAGATGCCATGTGCTTTCCGTCTTTCCATTTGTAGCTGAGATCCGTCACGTAAGAAACCGGCCTGCCTGTGTACCCGTAACTGAAAGCGTACGGATCCGGCCTCGTATAGACCAGCCCGGTCGAAAGCTTCAATTCATAAAGATACTCAGTCCCGTATGAAATATAGGGAATGAAAAGCTCATAGATCCCGGATTCCTCGTGGAACTCCATCGGATACTGCCTGCCGTCCCATCTGCAGAAGGGACCGACGACGCTCACGCGGATCGCATTCGGCGCCCAGAGTGCAAATGCAGTGCCGCTGACGCCGTCCTGTTCGGTCACGTGGGCGCCGAGCACGGCATAGCTCCTGTCCGAGATTCCGGCTTCATGCCTGCTGATTTCACCGGGTGAGAGAAGACACTCGAACGCATACGGATCCCCTTTTGTCTCACCGTCAACCAGGAAGTCATGGGGAACAGGCTGTTTTCCGGAGAGAACGCAGGCGAAATAGCCCGCTTCGTCTTCGAGGGTCATTTCGTGACTTTTTCCGTTTTTTCTATCCAGGAGGCTGACAGACGCCGCACCCGGGAAAAAGCACTGGTAAAGAATCCCGTCTTTTACTTTTCTGGGCCCCATGATCTCTTTCGGATGCCGTTCTTCTGAATAGACGATGCCCTCGATTGCCGCCCAGTCCATATAAGCATATGCTTTGTCGGTCATACTCCCTCCTTGTGAAATGAAAAGATGTTATTTAATGATACGGGCCTTCAGGACGCCGCTGACGCTCCTGATGCGTTCCATCTGTTCTTCGTTGACCGGTGTGTCGGTATCCACCAGCGTATAGGCATAATCGCCGCGGCTGCCGTTTGAAATGTTTGCGACGTTGATGCCTTCATTGCCGAGGACACCCATCAGCTGCGCGATCATGTTCGGTATGTTCCTGTGATTGACGGAAATCCTGCCTGCTTTTGTACAGACACCGAGATCGATCGACGGATAATTGACTGAATTGCGGATATTGCCGTTCTCCAGATAATTTTTCAGCTCCTTGACCGCCATGACCGCACAGTTGTCTTCGGATTCTTTCGTCGATGCGCCGAGGTGCGGGGTAATGATGGTGTTCGGTGCCTTTGCCACGTTCGGGGTGACAAAATCCGTCACATATTTTTTCAGCCTGCCTGAATTAAGCGCTTCAATCAGGTCCTTCTCGTTTACCAGGAGATCTCTCGCAAAATTGAGCAGGACCGTCCCGTCCTTCATTATTGAGAAAGCATCAGCGTTGACCATTTCTTTTGTGCTGTCATTGAGAGGAACGTGAATCGTGATGAAATCGCAGTTCCTGTAAATCTCCGTGACATCTTCCACATAATGGATGGAACTGGAAATATGCCAGGCTGACCTG
>CACZTA010000248.1 GCA_902783935.1 uncultured Lachnospiraceae bacterium
CTCCAGTGAAAGGCGGTGGGATGCTTATGATCATCGGTAAGAGTGTACCGCGGGTCGATGCACATGACAAAGCAACAGGAAGAACAAGATATACCGACGATATATGTGATCAGCGCGCGCTGATTGCAAAAATCGTCCATTCCACGATCACGCACGGTTATGTAAAATCAGTTGATACCTCGGAAGCGGAAAAGATTCCGGGAGTGGTAAAAATCCTCACCTGTTTTGATGTGCCCGGGTACCAGTTTCCGACGGCCGGTCATCCGTGGTCGCTGGATCCTCATCATCAGGATACCGCCGACCGTCTCATCCTGAACCGCCACGTGCGCTACTACGGTGACGATGTGGCAGCCGTCGTCGCGGAAGACGAGGTGTCCGCTGTCCAGGCTGTCCGGGCGATTAAGGTGGAATATGAGGAGCTTCCGTTTGTGCTGGATGCACAGGAGGCCATGAAAGAAGGGGCGCCTCAGATTCATGAAGAGTGTCCCGGAAATGTCCTCGCCCATACGGATATCCGGAGGGGCAATTACGAAGAGGCTTCAAAGGAACCGGGCCTCATAAAAGTGGAGGGGTGGTACGACACGCCCTCTGTCCAGCACTGCCATATTGAGAACTTCATCTGCTTTGCCTATCAGGAAAATGAGAAGCTGGTCGTTGTGACTTCCACACAGATCCCGCATATCGTGAGGCGTGTCTGCGGACAGGCGCTCGGTGTCCCGTGGGGCACGATCCGGGTCATTAAGCCGTACATCGGAGGAGGTTTCGGCGACAAGCAGGACGTCCTCTATGAGCCGCTCTGCGCATGGCTCTCCACACAGGTCGGCGGGCGCCTGGTGAAGCTGGACTGTACGAGAGAGGAAACCTTTATTAACTGCCGTGTCCGTCACGCGATCCGCAGCCACATCATTTCCTGGTGCAGACCCGACGGTACGATGGTCGCCAGAAAACTGGAATGCTGGTCTAACCAGGGAGCCTATGCGTCGCACGGCCATTCAATTGCCGCAAAAGGCATGGGCGCCTTCCCGCAGCTCTATCCGTGTGCGAATGTGGAATGTGATTCCTGGACGGTCTATACGAACCGGCAGGTGGCGGGCGCCATGCGGTCATACGGTATGGCTCAGGCAGGGTTTGCGGTCGAAGCCCATTCCGATGATATCTGCAGGCAGCTTGGTCTGGATCCGATGGAGTTCCGGAGAAAGAACCTGATGCAGAAAGGATATGTCGACGCATTCTCAAAAAATGAGCTCTACGACGATACTTTCAACCAGTGCCTTGACAAAGGCGCGGCCTGGATTGATTATGACCGGAAGCATAAAGAATACGAAGGACAGACCGGCCCGGTCCGGAAGGGGATCGGCTTTGCCGTCTACTGGTATAATACTGCAGTGTGGCCGATTTCCCTTGAAACGGCGGGCTGCAGGATCGTTGTCAATCAGGACGGATCCGTCCAGGTACAGGTGGGTGATACCGAAATCGGGCAGGGGGCCGATACTGCTTTCGGCCAGATGGCGGCCGAGACGCTTGGCCTGCCTCTCAGCATGGTTCACGTCATGTCCTGTCAGGATACGGATATCACGCCGTTCGGTACAGGCGCTTACGCGTCCAGACAGACCTATACGGCCGGCATGGCGATCCGCGGCTGCGCGGAAGCGCTGAGAGACCGGATCCTTGAAACGGCTTACCGTTACACCAGGATGCAGCCGTATCTCATGGATATTAAAGACGGGAATATTATACGGACAACGGACGGACGCGTCCTGATGACCATGGGTGAACTGGCGACGGCTGCGCTGTATGACACTGATAAATCAGTGCATCTCGCGATGGAGAAAACCACGCAGACGAAATCAAATGCCTACAGCTTCGGCTGCTGCTTTGCGGAAGTGGAAGTGGATATCCCGATGTGCCGTGTAAAACTCCTGAACATTATCAATGTCCACGACTGCGGCCGGCTCATCAATCCGGGGCTTGCACGCGGGCAGGTGGAAGGCGGCATGAGCATGGGCATCGGCTACGCGCTTTCCGAAAAAATGATTTACGATCAGAAGAGCGGAAGACTTTTGAACGGAAATCTTCTTGACTATAAGCTCAGCACGTTTATGGACCATCCGCATCTCGAAGCACAGTTCGTTGAGAACCCGGAGCCCACGTCGGCATACGGCACAAAAGCGCTCGGCGAACCGCCGGTCGTACCGGTGGCACCGGCTATCCGCTCCGCCATTCTCAATGCAACCGGTGTGGCACTGAATGAAGTGCCGATGGATCCGCATCAGCTGTTCCGCAGGTTCAGTGAAGAGCACCTGATCTGAAAGCGAGGTACCGGTTATGTATGACATCAGTGCATTATATGAAGCAAAAACTGTACAGGAAGCAGTCAGCCTGCTGACCGCCCATCCGGATGCCGTGATTATCGCCGGAGGGTCCGATGTCCTTATTAAAATCAGGGAAGGCCGTCTCGCCGGATGCGAGCTTGTCAGCATCTACGGGGTTGACGAGATGAGGGGCATTACAAAAGAGGAAGACGGGACGATCCGCATCGGATCCCTGACATCCTTCTCGCATATTCATGCAGATCCGATTATTAAAAAGCATATCGCCGTGCTCGGTGAAGCTGTCAATATGGTCGGCGGTCCGCAGATCAGGGCGATCGGAACGATCGGGGGCAATACGTGCAACGGCGTCACCTCCGCTGACTCCGCCTCGACATTGTTTGCCTATGACGCCATTCTCGAGCTCACCGGTCCGGACGGTGTAAGGCAGGTGCCGATCCGTGAATTCTATACCGGACCCGGACGCGTGGCACTGAAGAAAGGGGAACTTGAGACCGCCGTGCTGATCCCGTCTAAATCTTATTCGGGCTATAAGGGATGCTACATTAAATACGGCATGCGGAATGCGATGGAGATTGCCACCACCGGCTGCTCCGTCAATGTAAAACTCTCGAGAGACAAAAAAATGCTGCGCGATATCCGGATCGGATACGGGGTCGCTGCGCCGACGCCGATCCGCGCGGTTCACGCGGAAGAACGCCTGAGAGGGATGGAAGTATCTGCGGTAGCAAGAGACCTTCTCGGGGAAGCGGTCCTTGAAGATGTGACACCGAGAGACAGCTGGAGAGCTTCAAAAGATTTCCGTCTGCATCTCTGCAGCACCATGGCAAAGAGAGCCTTCACGGAAGCGGTCAGAAGAGCGGGAGGTGAGATCGATGAATGAAGTCAACAGGCAGTTTAAGCAGGTGACCTGCACGATTAACGGCAAGGTCAGGACCACGATCGTCGATGTCCGTGCATCCCTGACAGATATGCTGAGAAATGATTACCGGCTCACTTCCGTCAAGAAAGGATGTGAAGTCGGAGAGTGCGGCGCATGTACGGTTCTGATCGACGGGGAAGCGTTCGATTCCTGTATTTATCTCGCGGTCTGGGCCGACGGCAAAGACATCATCACGCTGGAAGGGCTTGAAGGACCGAACGGGGAACTCTCGGACATCCAGCAGGCCTTCATCAGGGAAAATGCCATCCAGTGCGGATTCTGCTCGCCCGGTTTTATTCTGAGCGCCAAAGAGATTCTCGATTCCGGCATTCTCTATACGGATGACGAGCTTAGGAAACTCCTCTCCGGACATCTGTGCCGATGCACAGGTTATGAGAATATCCTGAAAGCCGTAAAGAAAACCATGTATCAGCGGCTGGGAAAGAAACTGCCGCCCGAGCTCGAGCAGGACGAAACTGTTTCAACCTGATCTGCACGCCTCTCTGAAATAAAAAATCCCAGGACACCCGTTCCCGTCACGGACGGGTGTCTTTTTGCACAGAAATATCTTTTCCGGTGTAAAGTATTTTTGCTTGACAGTTCTGTTCCCGTCCTGTATGATGGTCGTCATGGACAGGCGGTATGAAGATTCTCTGCTCTTTGATTTCTACGGAGATCTGCTGACAGAGCGTCAGAGGGAATTATTTGAAGAAGTTGTGTTCGGGGATCTTTCCTACGGAGAAGCAGCGGAAGAGTATGAGATCTCCAGACAGGGCGTTCATGACATGCTCCGGCGGACGCGGCGCGCGCTGGCCGGATATGAAGAGAAACTCGGGCTTGTCCGGAAGTTTCTCATATTAAAGAAGAAAACGGAGGAGATCCGGCAGCTTGCGCGGGATGAACGGATCCGGCAGCTGGCGGAAGAAATTCTGGAGGAATTATAATCGATGGCATTTGAAGGCCTTACAGAAAAACTGCAGAACGTATTCCGGAATCTCAGAAGCAAGGGGAGACTGACGGAGAATGATGTCCATGAAGCGATGAAGCAGGTCAAGATCGCCCTGCTTGAGGCGGATGTCAATTTCAAGGCCGTCAAGAATTTCTGCAGGACAGTCGAACAGAAGGCAATCGGCGAAGATGTCATGAACGGTCTGAACCCGGGACAGATGGTTATCAAGATCGTGCATGATGAGCTCGTTGCCCTGATGGGGTCCGATGTGACGGAGATCCCACTCCGCGCGGGCGGGCTGACCGTGATCCTGATGGTCGGCCTGCAGGGGTCCGGCAAAACGACGACAGCCGCCAAGCTGGCCGGCAACTTTAAGAAGAACGGAAAGCGGCCGCTTCTTGCCGCCTGTGAC
>CACZTA010000249.1 GCA_902783935.1 uncultured Lachnospiraceae bacterium
CGCTTTACTGATTTAACGTGCCGTGGTATAATCGTTTTCGTGCAGTTATCTGCAGCATATTTTACTGAATTATGTATGATACATGAGGAGGAGAAAAAAGATGAAGAAGAAACTTGTTTCTGCTTTTGTCGTCGCCTGTGTGGCGGCAATGTCTCTCGGATCCGTGTCCGCGATGGCGGATACCGTCAAGATCGGTGTCTATGAACCGGCTTCCGGCGACAACGGCGCCGGCGGCAAGCAGGAAGTCCTGGGCATGCAGTACGCGAATTCCATCGCACCGACAGTGGAAATCGGCGGAACCGAGTATGACGTAGAACTTGATATCGTGGACAATGAGTCCTCCAACGACAAGGGACCGTCTGCTGCCTCCAAGCTGGTCAGCGACAGCGTCTCCGTCGTCCTCGGCTCCTACGGCTCCGGCGTCTCCATCGCAGCGTCTGATATCTTCAAGGAAGGCGGCATTCCGGCGATCGGCGTCACCTGCACGAATCCGCAGGTCACACAGGGAAATACACATTACTTCCGTATCTGCTTCCTTGATCCGTTCCAGGGCAGCGTCCTCGCGAACTTCGCGGCGGAAAACTTCAGCGCCAAGAAAGCTTACTGCCTTGCCAAGCTCGGCGATGACTATTCACAGGGACTGGTCTTCTACTTCACACAGGCATTTGAAGCGCTCGGCGGCGAAGTTGTGAAAGCTGACTTCCCGGAAGGCAACAGCGACTTCACTTCCTATATCACTGAAGCAAAGAACGAAGGCTGCGACGTCTTCTTCACACCGACCTCAACAGAAGCGGCTGCGAACACGATCGAGCAGGCTGCCGCCCAGGGTCTTGAGATCCCGCTTCTCGCAGGCGACACATGGGATTCCAACGTCATCCTGAATGCTGCCGAAGGCAAGAATGTCCAGATTTATGTCACCACCTTCTATCAGGAGGGCGGCAATCCGGAATTCGACGAAGGCGTAAAGGAATTCATCAACTCCGACAAGACATATCTGGCCAACAACGGCGGTGACGACACGGTCGCTGCAGTTACGGCGATGGGTTATGACGCATACTTCACCGCTCTCGAGGCTCTGAAGAATGCCGGCTCCACAGATCCGGCCGCTGTCAATGAAGCGCTCTGGTCCACCACTTATGACGGCGTTTCCGGCCATATCGAATTTGACCAGGAGAACGGCGATGCCGTCAGAAATTCCGCATTCGTCAAAGTTGCAAATACGGAAACTGGTGCATGGGACTTCGTAAGCGAGCAGACCGTAAAGGAATAATTTCCACAGCGGACGCATACGGAATTTAAGTAGTCAGATTTACGGGCTGCCGATCCGGCAGCCCGTCTTTTTCCAGCAAATACTGTATTTCTTTCATCCGGAAACACTTACATACAGAAGGAGAAAATATCTATGGACTGGCTCAGCAGAAACCTGCCGTATCTCATGGCGGGCATATCCGTCGGCGGTCAGTATGCACTGATCGCGATCGGTTATACCATGGTCTATGGCATCCTGAGACTGATCAACTTCGCACACGGGGATATCTTCATGGTCGCAGGCCTGATGATGGTTTATGCGGTCACGGCCATGCCGATGTACATCGCCATCCCCCTGGTGCTGGCCGCTACGGTGCTGCTCGGCTTCCTCGTTGAGCGGGTGGCTTATAAACCGCTGCGCACCGCGCCCCGCATGTCGGTCATGATCTCCGCCATCGGCGTATCCTACCTGCTGCAGAACCTGGCGCTCTACATCACCGGCGGCCTCGCACAGCAGTACCCGACGATCCCCTGGATCAGCGATGTCATCACCGTCGCCGGCGTGACGACAAAACGCGTTACGGTCATTACACCGTTCCTGGTCATCCTCCTCGTGTCGGCGCTCGTTTTCCTCATCCAGAAGACCAAAGTCGGAATGGCGATGCGCGCCGTGTCAAAGGATTTCGAGACGTCCCAGCTCATGGGCATCCGGATCAATTCCGTCATCAGCGTCACCTTCATCATCGGGTCTTTCCTGGCGGCCGTGGGGAGTCTTCTGTTCTTCTCAAATTA
>CACZTA010000250.1 GCA_902783935.1 uncultured Lachnospiraceae bacterium
ACCAGCGGGTCCATGGCCATCGGGATACCGAGGACTTCCGGGGAAATCATATAGCCTCTGACGTGGCAGCCGCCTCTGTTGGAGGTCGCATAGTTCAGGCCGATTCCCTGGATGGCGCGGCCGTCATAGGCGGGCATTTCCTGCTTCTTGACGGACATCGACAGTTCCGGATGGCCGTATTTCTCCGCCATGCGGTATGAGCCAAGTCCCATAATTTTACCGAAGCCTTCCCCTTTGCAGGTCATCTCGGTCGCATCGACCATGGCCTGTGCATCGCCAAAACGGAGGGGGAATCCTATCTCTTCTTCTTTAATGCAGCCCATTTCGAACAGTTCCATGGCACATGCCACGGTTGCACCCATCGTGATCGGGTCAAGGCCGTACTGGTTGCAGAGGAAGTTTGCCTTGCATACCGCACCGAGGTCGGTTACGCCGCAGTCAGCGCCGAATGACCAGCCGGCTTCGTATTCGGGACCTTCTCCTCTTGACTTGAATGCGCCTGACGCAATGTCCACAAGCCGGCCGCATCCGATGGAACAGCCGAAACATCCTTTGTTGCGGATCAGATGCTTCGCGGCAAGCGTTTCACCGGAAATGTCATCCGCCTGCGGGAAGAGCGATCCGTCGCGGCCGTTGTTGACCGGCAGCCCGCCGACACTGTTGACGATATTTACGAGGATCATGGTTCCCAGCTGCCCGAGACCGGCGCCTGTTACGGGATGTGCCGCGAGCTGCGCTCTGGCATCCGCGCACACCTTGAAGAACTCGTCGGGATGAGCGACTTTTACAGACTTTGTGCCTTTTACAGCAATGGCTTTAAGCTTTTTGGAACCCATGACGGCGCCCGTACCGCCTCTTCCGGCAGCACGGTGCTTGTCATTCATAACACCGGCGAACAGTACACCTTCCTCAGCTGCTTTGGAAATAGTGGCTACGCGGAAATTCTCACCGCATTCCGTGTAAAGCGCTTCTGTCGCTTCGAATACGTCCGTTCCCCAGATCGCGGATGCGTCGCGCAGTTCCACGATGTCGTCGTTAATGTAAAGGTAGACCGGCTGCGCGGATACGCCTTCAAAGATGATTCCGTCATAGCCTGCGTATTTGAGTTCCGGTCCGAAGTGTCCGCCTGAATTGGAAGCTTCGATCGTCCCGGTAAGCGGGGACTTGCAGATGACATTGTAACGTCCGGAGGACGTCGCAAATGTGCCTGTCAGGGGCCCCGTCATGAAAATAAGGTTGTTGTCGTGTCCCAGCGGATCACACTTCGGATCGCATTCATCGCAGAAATACTTTGTTCCGAGGCCTCTTGCTCCGACAAAGTCCCGTGCGTTTTTATCGTTCAGAGGTTCTTTCGCTATTTTTCCGGTGTCAAGATTGACACGAAGGATGGTTCCGATATATCCGTTATTCATTACTCTGCCTCCTCTCCGATAAGATCTCTGTACTGCGCGCTTACGGCAGCCCTCTTGTCATGGATGGCATCTGTGTCGGCGAATTCGAGAGCATGTCCCGGACAGAATTTTACGCATTTCGGGTCTCCGCCGCAGAGGTCGCACTTGAAGACCTTCCCTGCCAGCGGATGATAGGAGATATTGCCGAGCGGACATGCGTTTGCGCACATCTTGCAGCCGATGCATTTTTTGTAGTTGATGACGACTGCGTTGTTCTCGTCCCGCGTGATTGCGCGAACGGGACATACTTTCATGCATGACGGATTCTCGCACTGCAGGCACATCATGGGAATGGCGACAGCGGCTTTCTCATACTCAAAAACATGGACATTGGCAAGTTTCGGATTGAATTCTCCGAAATGGCCGAATGAACATGCCAGCTCGCAGGTACGGCATCCGATGCATTTTTCGGGTTTTATGATGATCTGTTTCATATACTTTCGGGCAATGATGACTGCCCTCCACCTCCTTTGCTGGATATATCGTCATTATAATATACTTTCATTCTCCCAACGAATATGAAAACAGGGATTGGATATTGTACTTTGGAATAAGCGGATGCTATAATATGCCCACTATGAATATACAGAATCTGCGCTTATTTGCAATCGCCGCAAAACTGGAGAACGTATCGAAGACTGCCGAACTCATGCATACATCCCAGTCTGCCGTTTCAAAGAATATTCTGGCGCTTGAAGAAGAATTCGGGACCAGATTGTTTGACAGAGCCGGAAAAAAGCTTATTCTGAACGACGCCGGAAGAAGATTTCTTGTGAGCTGTGAAAGGATTCTCGAAGAAACGGACACTGTGGCAAAAGATCTCAGGCACCTGTCTGCGGGAGGGGACACTGTCATACGGATCTTTGCAGCGGGCAGCGAGCCGCGCCTGTTCTCCTGCATGTCCATGTTCAGACTTGCATATTCCAATGTGGAATATAGGATAGATACATTTAACGAACGTTCCGGCCTGCCTGACATCAACGAATATGATCTTGTCATCTATCCGGATGAGATACGGTTCCGCAAGTTTAAGGGCAGCAGCTATTATACGGAAAAGTATTATTTTGCCGTAAGGACAGACAGTCCTCTTGCGGAAAGGATATCGGTCCCCGGCAAAGCGCTGGATGGCCTGTCTTTCGTGTTCCTCAGGAACAAAACGGAATATGAATACCCGTTCCATATCTGTCTGGCCGAGAATGTGCGGATGGAAAGCGTTCACTGTGTCGATACGAGGGAGCATCACCTTCAGCTGATCGCGAACGGGATTGCTGTGGGCTTTGTGCCGGAAGGCAGCACTGAAATATACAGAAATGACAGGCGCCTCAGACTTCTGCATCTGACGGATGACAGATTTTCCAGGTCCATGAAAGTGTGTTTCAAAAGAGAAAAGCACCTGTCGGAAATCGCAGGTGCCTTTAAAGAACATTTTCTGGGGTATTTCAATCTCCGAAATGAACCGTTTCAAAACTCAGATCCCTGAGAGAGCCGATGAAAAGACCCCTGTCGCGGTTTTCCGCGCGGCCGCACAGGACCCGGACCGCCATTGCGGCCTGAAATGCCGCGCATGCCGCCGGAGTAAACGGGAGCGAGGTCTTAGAAGCAGGTGAGGAGCCTTCCGGGTATAACTGATGGATCATGCGCGCACCCGGTTCTGCCAGCATCACCTGCAGGTCCCATCCGCAGATCGCACCGTGAACGATCGGCAGGCCTGCCTGTTCCGCGGCGTCCTCAAGGATGTACCGCGCACTGACATTGTCCAGCGCATCCATCACGATATCCGCGTCCGCCAGGAGACTGGCGGCGTTTTCTTTTGTCAGGAATTCGGGAACGGCACGTACACTGACATCCGGGTTGATCAGTCGGACCCGCTCCGCTGCCGCCATCGCCTTGTTCACGCCGATATTATCTGTCCGGCTCAGGAGCTGGCGGTTCAGGTTCGATTCGCAGAACACATCCCCGTCAACCACGGTGACGGCGCCGATCCCCATACGGGTCAGATATTCAATAATGAAACCTCCCAGGCCGCCGCATCCAGCGACGAGGGCCCTGCTCTCTCTCAGTTTTTCCATATCTTCCGGACTGACCGCCGGAATATTGCGGGAATAACGTTCCTTCATTTCAAACGCCATGCCGGCTCCTTTCCGCCTCTCTTTCCCGGCCGAGTCCCCTGCCGAGCCGGAGGGCTTCTGTGGTGACACTGTCAACAATATCGTGGACATAACCGGCATTGCCGCACAGATGAAGCCAGGCGGGATATCCTTCTTCACCTCTCAGCGAATCTGCTGCCGAAGTATCGGGGACCATGCCAAGGGCAGTAATCAGTGTGTCACAGGGCACGATTTCTTCCGCACCGGTGTCCAGATGCCGCAGCGTGACTGCGGTGAGCGCCGGCCAGCCGTGTACTTTTGTCACGGTTGACCTGAGCCGCACCGGAATCTGATACGCTTCAACGCATTCCCTGCGGTTGCGCTCCATTCCTCCGATGTGCTCATTCTTTTCTGCCATAAAAATAACGGTTCTGCCCGTAAGCACCAGCCTCCTTGCCATAATCTGCCCGATATCTCCGGTTCCCAGTATGACGATGCGGCTCCCGATATCATAATGACCGAGGTTCAGCATTTCCTGGGCTTCACCGGCCGTATAAATGCCCGAAGGCCTTGTCCCCGAGAGCGTCAGGGCGTACAGGTTTTTTTCCCTGCAGCCGGTCGCGAGCACACACTGATTGAAAAAACACTGATAAAAGCCTTCCGGGCCTGAAATCAGCGCGGTCCTGTCCGGGAGGATCCGCGACACATGGGCGCAGGAGAGATAAGAAGCGCCGGAGCTTAAAAACCGGTGTTCTTCCCGTTCGCAGTATTCCGGTCCCGTCAGGTCCCGTCCGTAGAATCCGCGTCCGAAACCCTTGTGGATACATTGAGGGAGAACGCCGCCCGGACGAGGCCGCTCATCGACAAGAAGCACTGAAGTTCCCGTCTCAGCTGCGCCGGCTGCAGCTGCCATTCCGGCGGCTCCTCCGCCGATAACCAGTATATCTGTCCTTAGTTCGCGTATTGCTGACATGATTCCCTGCCGGATCTCAATTTGTGAGCAGTTTTCTGAAATGTACTCATTTTTTGTATCTTAAATTATAATAATATATATCTGGTATTAGTGTTATGATATATTAGAATATAATGGAAAAATAACCGGAATAATACGTTGATCATTAAGGACCCTGGTATGGAAAAAGTCGATGTGCTTGTCATCGGGGCAGGCCTTCTCGGATGTTTTACCGCCCGAAACCTTGCAAGATACGAGATGGATATTCTTGTGCTGGAAAAGGAAGGCGATGTATCCAGGGGTATCTCCAAAGCAAATACAGGCATTATATATACCGGATATGATAACAGGCCGGGGTCGCGCAAGAGCAAACTCTGCATTCAGGCAAATGAAGCTTTTGATACCCTGACCCGGCAGCTCG
>CACZTA010000251.1 GCA_902783935.1 uncultured Lachnospiraceae bacterium
AGTAACGGGAGCTATCTGATCGGGTACGGGACCCATAATCTGGTATTTGATGTCGCGGGACCTGACGGCCGTTTCGGGGGAACGGTGTGGCTGTGGCCGGCAGAAGGGACCGGCTGTCAGGACTGGTATTTTGTTCCCGCGGGCGGCGGCTGGTACCGCATTACCTCCCGCAGTACCTACTACAACATGGACGTGTACTGCGGAAAGTCAGCCGACGGGACGAACATAGGCACCCACTATAACAACGGAGCTGACGCACAGCTCTTTAAACCGGTCCTGGTCTCCTGCGCCTCACACAGCTGGGACGGCGGGACAGTGACAAAGAATGCAACCTATACATCGGCCGGGGAGAAGAAATACACCTGCACGGAATGCGGCGAAACAAAAACAGAAGCGACGCCGAAGCTGAAACGCATATCGATTGCGCGCACGGCATCATCGTCCGGCGCAGCCGTGACGGGGATCAAAAACAAAACATGGACAGGAAAGGCCATTACCCAGAAGCCCGTCGTAAAGCTGGGGAACAAAATTCTGGCAGCCGGGACGGACTACACGGTCCGCTATTCCATGAATATCAATATCGGGACGGCGAAAATGATCATTGAAGGAAAGGGGAAATATACCGGCACGATTTCCAGAACATTCATGATTATCCCGAAGGGGACGAAGATCCGTTCCGTGACATCACCCGCTGCGAAAAAGATGAAGGTTACCTGGGCGAAGCAGGCCTCCCGGACATCCGGATACCAGATCCAGTACGGACGCGACCGGCAGTTTAAGAAAGGGACCCCGATGGTTACCGTCGGCAGTAATAAAACAGTATCCAGGACCATCGGCGGCCTGAAGAGCGGCGCATACATCTATGTGAGGATCCGGACATATAAGACCGTCAGCGGAAAGAAATACTGTTCATCCTGGAGCGAAGTCAGGAAGGTGAGGGTCAGATAAAAAAGCCCCGGATTTGTACACCTGGCACATGGAAAAAGATTTCGTTCACTCAGAAATGCGTCAGATTGCACAATTTTATTGACGGAAATTCTACTGCATGTTAGGATATTTTGTGAAAACGATGTCATAAAATCTGAGGCTGACCGGTTATGAATATAGGTGATATCGCTGAGATGGCAGGCGTTTCGCGCGCTGCCGTCTCACGCTATCTGAATAACGGATATATCAGTAAAGAAAAGCGGGAAAGAATCCGGAAAGTGATCGAAGAGACGGGTTACCGGCCATCGGTCATGGCACAGATTCTCAGGACGAAAAAGACACATCTGGTGGGTGTCGTTCTTCCGAGAATCCATTCGGATTCCATATCAGCCGTGGTAGCGGGGATCGGTCATTCGCTGAACTGCGCAGGCTATGACATGCTCCTTGCGACGACCGATAACGAGCCGGAGAAAGAGCTTGATTTCCTGCGCATTTTTTCTAATGACCGGGTTGACGGCATCATCATTCTCGCAACGGTTATTACGGAAGAGCACAGGCAGATCCTGAATGACATAAAGATTCCGGTCGTCATCGCGGGACAGACAGCGGAAGGATACTGCTGCGTGAGCCATGATGATTATAATGCCGGAAAACAGCTTACGGAGAGACTTCTGGCCGGAAACCGCCGGAAGATTGCATATATAGGTGTCAGAAAAGATGATATTGCGGTAGGCCTCAGACGGTATGAGGGCTATCTGTCCGCCTTAAAAGAGGCAGGAATCGAACCGCCGCCGGAGAGTTATGAGACGGCGGATTTTTCGCGGGAATCGGGCGCGGAGGCGATGCGGCGGCTGCTTCAGGCATACCCGGAACCGGATGCCGTGCTTGCAGCAACGGACAGCATCGCGACCGGTGCCATGTATGTCCTGCAGTCATCCGGCAGAAGGGTGCCCGAGGACGTGGCAATAGCGGGTTTTGGTGATAATGTCATTTCCGGTGTGACAACCCCGGGACTCACGACCGCACATTTCCATTACCGGGAATGCGGGGAAATTGCGGCATTGAAGCTTGTTGAACGGATTGAGGGGAATCCGGATACGGACGAAAACGTCGTGCTCGGATTTGAAATCATAGA
>CACZTA010000252.1 GCA_902783935.1 uncultured Lachnospiraceae bacterium
CTCGACACGGACATGAAGTCAAGCGAGACGGGGACGTCCTCCGAGATCTCCCTCGAGAGTGCCGTCATAAAATAGACGCCGCCTTTCAGCACGCAGATCATATGGATCTCTTTTCCCGCATAATCCCTGCTGATTTCTTCCGCCAGCACGCGGATTCTCTCTGATACCTGCTCCTTCGTGATCATCGTCGCGATTCTGTAATTATCTCCCATGCTCTTCGTCTCCTCACTCAGTCAGATTCTTTCTGCAGTACTTCCAGTTCCAACGCGTTTTCCGTGCCCTGCGTGATGCGGTACCGGGCCCCAAGCCGTTTCCCGATCACCCACACGATCTCCTGTCCGTCGGCCACGAGGGGGATCCTGTCCCGCTCCTGCCGGGGCACCTTTTCGTCCGTAAAATAGTCGGACAGGCTTTTTCTGTGCCCTTCTCCGTCGATCGTGAGCCAGTCCCCGTCCCTCCTCGTCCGGAGAACAAGCGTATCCTTTATTGTATCATAATCTATCTGTTTCGAAAAGGCGTCCGGCAAGGTGCAAAAGGCGCCTGTCACCCTCCTGGTACGCAGCGTCAGGTCTCCGAAAACCGCAAACCTCTCTTCTCCCTCATCCGGGAGTTCTATTTTTACAGCCGCTTTCTCCGGCGCAGCCGTCTCCCCGGCCAGCCGGATTCCTCCGTAATCCCTCTGTGCAATAAGTCCGTGCGGCAGGGATATCTTCGCACCGGTCTGCTTCCCCATAAGCGCAAGAAGATCTTCAATCTGCCTGCGGCCGACATCTTTCACCGGGCCAGCCCGGGAAACCGCGATGCGGAGAATTTCCTGCCGCATGGCGGGCATCTCTTCCTCGAGGGCGGCACTGACGAGCACAGCCCCGTCCCCGGAGGCACTGACAAGCCTTTCCGCCCGGCGTTCCGCCTCTGTTCTGATAAAGTCGTATGCTTCCCCCGCTATCCCGGAAAGAGCGGCCAGATGCTCTGAAGCTCCGGCATTAACTTCCTCCCCGATCAGCGGCAGAATCGTCAGCCTGAGCCGGTTGCGCGCAGCATCCGTATGCCGGTTCGTTGAATCTTCACACCAGGAGAAACCCCGTGCGCGCAGACAGTCTGTTATTTCCGCCTTCGTCACGCAAAGAAGCGGGCGGATCAGACTGCCGCTGACGGGCTTCATGGCAGCGAGCCCGGCTATGCCGGTCCCCCTCAGGATCCGGAACAGGACGGTCTCAGCCAGATCGTCCCTGTGATGGGCGAGCGCGATCTTCGCGCCACCGGCCTTCTCTGCCTGTTCACGAAAAACCTCATACCGCACCGCACGGCCTGCCTCCTCGACAGACATGCCTCTTTTTTCTGCTTCCGCGGGGACATCCCGGCGGAAGATGACGCAGGGAATACATCTGTCCTCACAAAGTTTCCTGACAAAGCCGGCATCCCTGTCCGCTTCCTCTCCGCGGATTCCGTGATGGACATGCACGGCCGTCAGGTCCAGCTGCATTTCCTCCCGGAGCTCAGCGAGAACATAAAAAAGGAAAACCGAATCCGCTCCTCCGGATATCCCCGCAATCACGTGGTCACCCGCCTCAAGCATCCCGGTTTCCCCGATATAATTTCTGATCTTTTCTTCTGTTTTCATCTCTTCAGACAGCCGGTTCCGGCGTGACACCGCACAGCAGCCGTGATCCGGTCACTCTCCTACTGCTCGTCCGCCGATTTCAGCACCAGTTCATCATTTTCAACAAGTCCGAGCCGGTTCTTCGCGATCTGCCTGACCGATTCCTCCGTAAGCATCGAATCATTCAGTTCTTCTATACTCTCGGTTCGAAGCTCCTCCGCACGGATTTCCTCCCTGAGCTCGGTTACGCGCCGGGCACCGGCATCAATCCGGTCATTAAGCCTCAGTCCCTCAAGCAGAAGAACCGAAAACAGCAGGCACACGACCAGCAGGATCGCCAGCATGGCAAGCCGGTTCTCTGTCGAGATCCGCTGCTGTCTGCCCGGCCGTTTTTTTTGTCTCTTCTTTTTCATCCTGTCCCCTTCATGCATGCTTTCCTGTCCCGCGTTCCCCATGCGCGGATTGAAAGCCTGCGACAAGTATTATTCTACATCAAAAAAGTCTTCCCTGCAACTGCCGCTCTGCCGCGGATCTGTCTGTCTGCAGAGAAAACGCCGTCTTTCTCCGGTCTCAGATATACTCGTACATGGCCGCCGCATTCTCTTTCTTCGTCGTCTCGATAATCTGCAGGACCTTCACCCTGACATTCCGCTCTCCGAACCGGATCTCGATCACATCGCCTTCTTTTACTTCCTGGGATGCCTTGGCGATTTTATCGTTGACACTGACGCGCCCCGCATCGCAGGCTTCATTTGCCACTGTCCTGCGCTTGATCAGTCTCGATACTTTCAGATATTTATCAAGTCTCATGCCGCTCCTCAAAACAGAAAGGGGAGAAGCTCCGCCTCTCCCCGTCCGTATTCACATTCTTTCTGAATTATTCGTTGACCGCATCCTTCAGAGCCTTGCCCGCTTTGAACTTCGGTGCTCTGGACGCTTCGATCGTCATGGTCTCGCCGGTCTGCGGATTTCTGCCTTCACGGGCAGCTCTCTCGGAAACTTCGAATGTGCCGAAGCCGACAAGCTGTACCTTCTCGCCCTTCTGCAGTTCTTTAGTAACGATTTCCACAAAAGCTTTAACTGCAGCTTCAGCGTCCTTCTTGGACAGGCCTGTTTCGCTGGCGATAGCAGCAGATAATTCTACCTTATTCATAGTAACCTCCTAAATAGTTCTAATTGTTAGCCGAATAAAGTGATAGACTATTCATTTATACCGCCAAATAAGGCGTCTGTCAAGGATGAACAGTCCTCTTATGAGAAGAGCGGAGAAAGTGCGTCAGCCAGCGTCTTCTTTTCTGTCTGAGCAGCCTCGAGATCCTTTCCGAGCGTCGTAAAATAAGTCTTGATCTTCGGTTCTGTTCCCGAGGGACGGACAACGACTGCCGAACCGTTATCCAGCGTGTAAATCAGGACGTTTGCTTTCGGAAGGCCGGTCTCCTCCGGCTTTGCATAATCCTTTACGCCGACGACGTTCCTGCCGCCGATTTCTGCGGGCGGTTCCTTTCTCAGCGAATTCATGATGCCGGCCATCTTGTCCATACCGGTGAGACCCGGGAACTCGAAGCTGTCCACCTGGTTCAGGTAACGGCCGTACTGGGCATAGATCTCTTCCATTCTCTGCTTGAGTGAAGATCCGATGCTCCTGTAGTAGGCAGCCATCTCGCAGATCAGCATGGAAGCGATCACGGCGTCCTTATCGCGCACATACGGCCCGGCCAGATAACCGTAGCTCTCTTCGAAGCCGAAAATGAAGCGGTCAACTTCGCCGGCTGCCTCAAGCTGCGCGATCTGGTCGCCGATCCACTTGAAGCCTGTCAGCACCGAGCGGAGCTCCACGCCGTAATGCTCGGCCACTTTATCCGCCAGCGGCGTCGATACGATCGACTTCACGGCTACCGGGTTCTTCGGCATCGTCCCCTGCTCGATCCTGCCCGCGCAGATATAATCCAGCAGGAGGACGCCCATTTCATTTCCGGTTACCAGCTCATAGGAACCGTCGGGACACTTCATCGCGACACCGACGCGGTCCGCATCGGGATCCGTCGCCAGCATCAGGTCGGCGCCCACTTCCTTCGCGAGCTCAAGCCCTTTCTCGAGCGCCGCAAAGATCTCCGGATTCGGATAGGAGCAGGTAGTGAAATAGCCGTTCGGGTATTCCTGTTCCGGCACGATCGTGACATCCGTGATGCCCAGGTCCTTCAGAATCCTGGTCACCGGGACAAGTCCCGTCCCGTTCAGCGGTGAATACACGAGCTTCAGTCCGGAGGAAGCCGCAAGCCCCGGGCGGACCTGTCTGGCCTCGATCGCCTCATAGAAGGCTTCCTTGCAGTCGTCGCCGACGAAGCGGATCAGGCCTTTCTCCACGCCTTCCGCGAAAGACATGTACTTTGCTCCTGTGAGAACATCGGTTTTCTGAATCGCGTCATAGACGATCGCCGCCGCGTCATCCGTCATCTGGCAGCCGTCCGGCCCGTACGCCTTATATCCGTTGTACTGTGCCGGGTTATGGGACGCCGTGACCATGATACCCGCATTGCATTTATAATATCTTGTGGCGAAGCTCAGCGCCGGGACCGGCATCAGTTCGTCGTAGATCCTTACATTGATGCCGTTAGCTGCGAGAACGCCCGCCGCGTCCTTTGCAAATGTATACCCTTTCAGGCGGCTGTCATAGCTGATCGCCACGGTCTGTGTGCCGCCCTGCGTCTTCACCCAGTCAGCCACACCCTGTGTTGCCTGGCGGACGACCCAGATATTCATGCGGTTTGTACCTGCGCCGAGCGTGCCGCGGAGTCCGGCTGTACCGAACTGGAGAGAGACGGCAAAGCGCTCCTTGATCGCTTCGTCATCGTCTTTGATCCGCATGAGCTCGGGTTTCAGGTCGCAGTCGATCAGGTCTGCTTCCAGCCAGCGTTTGTATTCTTCCTTATACATAAGATTTCCTCCCTGCCGATTGGACGTTTTTTCTGCGGAATGCCTGCATTCCGCCCGCTTTTTTATTATATTTATTATAAAGGACATGCGTGGCAGGGTCAAGGAAAGAGCGCCTCCGGAATGCGGTTCGGCGCTCTTTCTGCTTACCTCGTAACTGTCATTGTCACCCTGTCACATATTCCGTTTTCCGCAATCGCATAAATCCGGCAGGTGCCTGCGGCATTTGCTGTCACAATCCCGTGAGTTGATACTTTTGCAACCTCCGGTGTGTCAGAAATATATCTGACCGACGCTTTGCATTTCTTTTTCCCTTCTGCAAAATACGTCTTCGCCGCGGACAGCAGGGATGTTCTTCCTTTCCTGAGCGACAGCGTATGTGTATTCATTTTAATGCTGCTGCAGTTCGTATATCCGGATTTCGGCATCGCAATAATGATTTCTCTTGACTGGGCCAGTTTCCTGCTCTGACTGTCATAAGCCGTCACAATAAACTTATAGCAGCTTCCCGGTTTCAGGTTCCGGCGCAGAGATGATGTCACCGTCGTCGTGCCGATTTTTTTATAAGCACTTCTGATCAGATTCCCTTCAATACAGTATTTTGCTGCCCCTTTTACCGCGTTCCATCGAAGCCGGATCGTGGTATCCGTCACCTCTCCCATCTTCAGGAGGAGTACCGGAGACGCTTCATACTGCGGCTGGTCCGTTTCGGGTTCCTCAGGTTCAGTTGCAGATTCAGACTGAACCGGATCTTTCGGAATCATCCGACGCACTGCTGCTGCAAGGGAACGGCCCAGTAAAAGCTGGCCCTGTGAATTCGGATGAAAACCGCCGTAGAGTATATGGTTATCATTAAAGAAATAGGTTTTTATCAGTGACTGCGGAACCCGGAGAGCGTTTTCCGTTCCCTCCAGATAAACCCAGCCCTGCTCCAGTGCAATTTTCCGGTACATTTTTGCCCGGCGCGTGCATATATCCTGACGGTACTTTGTCTCGCCCCAGTTAACCGCGCTGTAAATCAGTCTCGCATTCGGAAACATCTTCCTGGCAGTATTCTTAAATTCAAGCATCTTCATACGGACCTGGGATTCAGAAGCCTCTTTCCAGCTGCCGTCCGAAGCCTTACACCAGCAGTCATTTGTGACGCCTCCGGCAACGATAATGTTTGTCACCTTCTTCGCGTCCAGATACGTGAGAGATTTCAGTCCGGTGATAAACTGCTTACCCGTTCTGCAGAATCCGTAACCGCCCATACGCACTTTTTCCGCTTTACATCCGATACTTGCCTCCAGATAATCCGGCCATGCCGCATCCAGTGTTTCTTCTTTTCCGTCATAGCGGATCCCTGTCCTGCGGCTTGCGTATGAGTCGCCGATCATGATCCACGTCTTCCCGGCATCTGCAAAAGCCGGCACTGCAAAAATCAGCACCAGCATGGAGACAGCCAGTGCCAGAAAAGTCTTTTTCATTATCTGTTTCCCCTCACTTTTTTCCTGTTCTCTTTATGAAAACCGCAAGCAAAAAGGCTGCGGCCAGAATTCCCACAGGATAGGCAATCATCCGGTTGTTCCGGAACAGGGGAATCAGCCCGAGGCACTCAGGTGCCATCATAAAATAGGTCACCGACACCGCACTCATGAATGCTGCCGGCACTGCACCGATCCAGCAGTTTTTCTTATTTTTCGCCAGATATGCCGCTCCGGCCCACAGAACAATCATCGCAAGTGTCTGGTTAGACCAGCTGAAATATCTCCAGATCACCTGGTAGCTGAGAAATCCGAGCGTATTTCCGAATCCCAGAAAAGCTCCGACCCCGAGCACCGGAATGCACAGCTTCAGCCGGTTTGTCCATTTACTCTGGTCAAGATTCAGCCAGTCGGCGAGCGTCAGGCGCGCCGAGCGGAATGCAGTGTCGCCTGAAGTGATCGGACATACGATAACGCCGATCATCGCGAGCATCACTCCGACTTTTCCCATCGTCTTCACGCAGACATCATAGATGGCCGCTGACTGTCCCCCCGAAAGGGTTTCCTGCAGACCTGTACTCAGTCCGCCGCTCTTCTCGTAAATGGCACATCCGGCCGCAGCCCACACAAGGGCAATCAGTCCCTCCGCCGCCATCGCTCCGTAGAAGACAGACCGTCCCTGCTTCTCGCTCTTTATGCAGCGTGCCATCAGCGGAGACTGCGTCGCATGAAAGCCCGATACCGCACCGCATGCAACCGTTATGAAAAGAAAGCTCCAGACCGGTGTGCCTCCCGGATGCATATTTCGGAAATTTGAAAACACCTCCGGGACCTGATAGCCGTGCCCCGGCATGCCGATCGCCACCCCGACCGCCATCACAATAAGGCAGACACCGAACACAGGATAAATCTTCCCGATAATCGCATCAACCGAGATAAACGTCGCCGTAAAATAATAAGCCAGAATAATGGCAAGCCAGAACGATGTCGAAACAAACAGCCCGCTGATCCCGGCGGACTTCAGCAGCGTCACGATCAGTCCCGCCGGGCCGACTGCGAATACCGTCCCTACCATGATCAGCAGGATGACGGAAAACACACGCATGACATTTTTCATCGTCTCTCCGAGGTAAATCCCGGTTACCTCGGATATGGACACGCCCCTGTTTCTCTCTGACAGCATTCCCGAAAAGTAATCATGCACACCGCCGACAAGCACCGTTCCGAATGCAATCCAAAGAAACACCACCGGTCCCCACAGGGCACCCTGCATCGCTCCGAATATAGGCCCCAGTCCGGCAATATTCAGGAGCTGGATGAGGAACAGTTTCCATCGCGGAAGCACGACGTAGTCCACCCCGTCGTTTATGGCGACAGCCGGGGTTTCCCGGTCGTCCGGTCCGAAGATCTTCTCAACAACTTTCCCGTAAGTCAGATACCCTGTGATAATAATTGCAAAGCAGATAATTAAACTGATCATAATAAGTCACCTCTGTCCTTATTATCATAGTCCGTTGCCGGTTTGTTGAAAAGAGGTACGGGTTTGTTTTTTGACAACCAATTTTTCAAACAGGGTATCAACAGCCCACCTGCCAAAGCAGGCGGGCTGTTTTACTATCTCATTCCTCCGTCTTCAGCGCCGCAATCATGTCAATGTGCTTATTCTTCGATGCCACCATGATCCCGACAACGAGGGAAACCATAAACGTGAGCAGAACGGACAGAAGGAAGGTCCGCGGCCCGAGCGCCATCTTCATCTCATACTCGGAGGCCAGTGCCGTCAGCAGATACTGCAGGACGCCCACACCGGCAGGCAGGCCGAGCGCGATTCCGATGATACTCAGCCAGAGGTTCTGGCTGATCAGGAGGCCGGCGATCTTCCGGTCCCTGAAGCCCACGACCTTCAGTGTCGCCATCTCGCGGTAGCGCTCGGTATAACTCATCACCCCGAGGTTATACAGGACCACGATCCCCAGCACGACAGCTGCAATCACGAGCAGGATGATCATCGTGTTCATCAGTTCCATAAAGGAATCGAACGAATCCAGAATCGCCTTTTTCGGCTGGGAATTGAGAACCGCTTTGTGCGGCGCGATCTCTTTCTCATCTGTAAAAATGGTGTTGATGCTGTAGTCAATGCCGGCCTTGTCCGCATAGGCTTTCGTCATGACGACCCCCTCGCTCATGGACCTGACTGTCCCGGCTACTGTAAGGTCATAATGCTGATCGCTTCCGTAAGGCGAAACTGTCAGCACATCCCCCGGTTCCAGTCCGAACTCTCTCGCGACCCGGTCGCAGACATATGCGCCGTCATCCGCAAGTTCCGTGAAATGCATGCTTCGGTCCGCAAACCGCACTTTATCCCGGGTGACGGAATATATTTCCATGGAGAACCCGCGGTCGCCGATCTGGACGCTGCTCGCCGCGCACCAGTCGCCGTCGAGCTCGCCGGCCAGTTTCTCCGCCTCTTCATTTGTCAGCGCTTCCGTATCCAGATTAACCCGGTTTTCATAATTGATCGCTTTCTCAAAGAATATATCGACAAACGCATCCGCCGTATCCTTCATCCCCATCCCGCCGACAAGCAGGACCATGCACCCGATAATCCCGAAGAGCGTCATAAATGAGCGCGACTTATGCCGCAGAAGGTCCCGGAGGTTCCATTTCGTGTCAAAGCTGAGCGCTTTGAAGCGCTTCGTCTCTTCGATCTTCAGGTGCCGCAGCTTCTTCGGCGTATACGGGCGCAGCGCGTCGGCTGCCGTACCCTCGAGCATTTTCCGGACGGAGAAGTAACCGATCGCCGTCAGGAACACGTTGATGAGAATCAGGACTGCCCAGCAGAAACCCGGCGCATAGAGGGTCCAGGACGGCATGTCAATGTAAGTCGCCATCGTGCCGCCGGGGTTCATGATAAACCAGCCGAGCCCGTAGCCGACGGCAATCCCGAGCAATGTGCCGGTCAGGCCTATAAAAAGCGCATAAGCCGTATAATGGGAGAGAATCTTCCGGTCCCGGAACCCGAGCGCCTTGAGCGTCCCGATCTGGGTCTTTTCGCTGGCTGTGATCCGGTGCATGGTCGTCACCATCGTCAGGATGGCGATTGCCAGGAAGAGAACCGGCAGGATGGAGCCCATGGTCTTCCCCTCCTCGATTTCTCCCTGTGTTTCCGCCCAGGAGATGGTTTCCGCCTTCGACAGGACTAGCCACGTCTTCCCGAGCGCCTTATCCGCCTCTTCCGTAAATTCAGCTTTCGGTAAGGAAGATTTTACATTGAGCTGGAAATACATC
>CACZTA010000253.1 GCA_902783935.1 uncultured Lachnospiraceae bacterium
ATTCCATGAACAGATCTGTCCGTGGAATCAGGCCCCTTTTTTATTTCAGCTGTTCAGTTCTTCCTGCAGCCGGAGAATTGTATCCGGCTCCGTCGGCACGAGGATTTCCCCCTGTGAAGAGTAGAGTCCGTCATACGGAACCCGTGACTGTTCGAGGTCATAATCGAGATAGGAAGGCATCTGCGCAATGAGCGAGAGCATCGAGATCGTGTCGATATTGTGGGTGACATACGGGAGCGCCTGTTTTACAAAGCTGTTCATCTCGGCGCTGTTCATCGCCCGGATTTTTCCCATGATCTGCTGCATCACCACGCGCTGGCGCTCCGTCCGCTCGTAATCGGCATTGCCGACGAAACGGATCCGGGAGTAGCCGACAGCCATAAGCCCGTCCGCCTCATAGGTTCCGGCACCGTAGTCAAACTGATGTCCGGCGGGATCCATGCCGCGGAGATTGCACATGTCGAGAATCAGGCCGTTTGCCGTCTCGGCTTCTTCAGCGGAAACATCGATGGTGACGCCGCCGAGCAGGTCGATGATATTTGCCATGGAGACGAAGTCCACGCATGCGTAATTGTCGATCCGGACTTTATAGTTCTCCTGAATCGTGGTTGCAAGAAGCGTCGGTCCGCCGATGGCGCAGGCGGCGTTCAGTTTGCGGACGCCGTAAGAGCCGATTTCCGCATAGAGGTCGCGCATGAAAGAGATCATGTGGATTTTATGCGTCGATTTATTGAGAGACAGGAGGATCATGGAATCGGAGTTTCCGTTCCAGCTGTCGTCGCGCCGGTCCACACCGATCAGCAGCAGGTTGTAGAGGTTCTTGTTGTTGTCCACTTCAACGCCGTCCGTGCTGCCCTTTACGTCCGCGACGGCGGCTGCGTCTTCGTCGGAAAGCTTTGTGCTTTCTATCGCATCACTGGAGATATTTGCTTCTGCACCGGCTTTATCATCACTGACATAATTTGCCAGAGAATAATAACTGCGGAACACGAGGAAACCGCCGATGAGGACGATGACGAAGAGCGCGAGGATTATGCAGGCGGCAATCAGACCGCCGTTTTTCTTTTTTTTGCCTGTGGCATTTGTTTTCGCCATGAAACACCTCTTTCTATATGCAGCTAGTTTTGAAGGTACATCTATTGTAACGGCTGATGCCGGTGTGCGCAAGAGAAACGGCTGGTCATCTGTCCGTGATTTCCGGTTGTTCATCCGTCTTTTTCCTTTTTATCCTTACAACCGTGTATGCTCTCTATATAGAAAACAGAAAGATATTCTGTCCCGTCTGAGGACAGTCACCGGAAGGATACGTTCAGAAAGGAGAAGGCCATGTTTATTTTCAGAATGACGGAAGAAGATCTGGCATTCCTGCCGCCCTATTTCGGAAAAACGGAATTCCCCGGACTGAGCACTGCCGCAGCGTCAGGCCGCAAGGCTGTAAAGCCGTACAGGGACGAGGCGCAGGTCCTTAAAGGATGGAAGGAACGCAGGTGGCTCGTACGGGAAGACGGAGCGGAGACATGGAGCTTTCGTGAAGAGCTGGATTTCATGATGCGCATTCTGGCTGAACCTTCGGGTTTTTTTATCTGCAGAAATGCAGGCGGCGGCATTTTATGGGGGGCTTATTTCCACAGGGATGCAATCGTCCTCATGGATTATCTTAAGGAAGAGCGGCAGTACCGTCTCACATGGGTATCCTCGATTCCGTATGCCGTCGGTTCTCTTTATAATCTCATGAGCGGCATGTTTCCGGAAAAGAACAGGTTCAGAGGCGGGATGTCCGGCAGACAGGCACTGAATATCCTGTGCAGGGCGGAAGGAACGGAGATACAGGACGTGCTGTGTGAAGACGGCAGCGGCCGGTATTCGTTCCGGTCCGGAGAATTCGGGGAGCCGGAAAAAGCCTGTACATTTACAGATGCTTTTAATATCCTTTCCCTCAAAATGACGGGACTCCACGGCTGTCCGGTCAGGGAAATCCCCGGAAAAAGAAGTGTTCAGTACCGCCCCGCATGCTAAAATCAACTGCGAAGTGGGCATGCCGCAAATCCTGTGGTATAATGATATTTCAATACTTTGAATGTACAGACAGGAGAACGTCATGCTAGAACTGCAGCACGTGTCGTTTGGCGTAAGCGACGACAGAAATAAAAATATTGATATTATTGATGATCTGAGCCTGACCATCGAGGACAGAAAGTTTGTCGTGGTCACCGGACCGAACGGAGGCGGAAAGTCAACGCTGGCCCGCCTGATCGCAGGGGTGGAGCGGCCGACCTCCGGCCGCATTCTCTTCGACGGAACGGATATCACGGACATGAGCATCACGGACAGGGCAAAGCTCGGCATAAGCTTTGCTTTTCAGCAGCCGGTCCGCTTCAAGGGCCTGCAGGTCGTTGATCTGATCCGGCTTGCGTCCGGCAACCAGACGCTTTCCGTGAGCGATGCCTGTGAATACCTGTCCTCGGTCGGCCTGTGCGCGAGAGATTATATCAGCAGGGAGGTCAATTCCTCCCTTTCCGGCGGTGAGCTGAAGCGGATTGAAATCGCCACGGTCCTGGCAAGAAAGACCAAACTCTCCGTTTTTGATGAACCGGAGGCTGGCATCGATCTCTGGAGCTTCCAGAATCTGATCCGCGTTTTTGAAAAAATGAGGGAGGATATCCGGGACAGTTCCATTATGATTATTTCTCATCAGGAGAGGATTCTTCAGATCGCGGATGAGGTTGTGGTCCTCGCTGACGGAAAGATCCGCCAGCAGGGTCCGAGGGACGAAATCCTTCCGGGCCTGATCGGAACGGACGCAGCCGTAAATGCATGCGAGAGACTGATGGACGGACAGACGAATGGCAGAGCGGTTTGAGGAGAAAAAAATGATTGAATTGGATGCGATCCAGAAAAGGATCATCGAGGAAGTGGCGGACCTGCATGAAGTACCTGCCGGGGCTTATAATTTCAGGGCGAACAGCAAACTTGCCGGCAGGAATACGACAGCTAATATTGACATTGTTTCAAAAGAAGACGGGACGGGGATTGATATCAGAATTAAACCCGGCACAAAAAACGAAAGCGTTCATATCCCTGTCGTCGTCAGTGCGTCCGGTCTGAAGGAAACCGTATATAATGACTTCTACATCGGCGAGGACAGTGACGTGGTAATCGTGGCGGGCTGCGGGATTCACAACTGCGGAAACCAGGATTCGGAGCACGACGGCATTCACCGCTTCTATGTCGGAAAAGGAGCGAAGTGCAGGTATGTCGAGAAGCACTACGGATCCGGTGACGGAGAAGGGAAGAGGATCCTGAACCCCGGGACTGAAGTTTATATGGAAGAGAACAGCTCCATGGAGATGGAGATGGTGCAGATCAAGGGTGTGGATTCCACGGTCCGCACAACAATTGCAAAGCTTGACGCAGGCGCGCACCTCGTGGTCAGGGAACGCCTGATGACACACGGGGACCAGAAGGCGGAAAGCATATATAAGGTCGAACTGAACGGCGAAGGCTCCGCTGCGGATGTAGTGTCGCGTTCGGTGGCGAGAGACCGCTCCTGGCAGAAATTTGATGCCTGCATAGCGGGGAATGCCCCGTCAAGCGGGCACACGGAGTGTGATTCGATTATCATGGATGAAGGGCGGATCCTGGCGGTTCCTTCCCTGGAAGCCAACTGTGTGGATTCCATGCTGGTTCACGAAGCGGCCATCGGAAAGATCGCCGGTGAACAGCTGGTGAAGCTGATGACGCTCGGCCTCACCGAGGCGGAAGCGGAAGAGCAGATTATTAACGGGTTCCTGAAGTAAGCGGTGTTTCTGCAGAAAGAACAGAAGAGGAATGCTGCGCATTAGGCGGAGGTACTCATTATGATGAAAAAGAAACTGCATAAACTGATTACGGCATTTACGGCAGCCTCTTTGCTCCTGAGTATGGCGCCTGTCACGGCGGCAGCCGAGGATGACTACTTTTATGAAGAAGGCGGTTTCATGGACGGCGACTGGGACGACGGCGGCTGGGACGGCGGTGATGTCCTGGAAGGTGAAGGCGACTGGGGCGAAGGTGACTGGGGCGAACTGACAGACGGCATCGAAGGAGAAGCCGGCGACTGGTTCGACGGCGAAAACGGCGGCGGAGGAGAAAACGCCGGAGAGACGGCGGGCAATGAAGGCAGCACGGGGGAGACCCGTTATGCTTCTGTTGATTTTTCAGGCCTTGTCGTATCCAGGGCGAAAGTACAGACGGCCGCCGGCAATCCGGATCTGACAGGTTCTTCGGGTGCATTCAGCGGCACCTATGTGATCAAGGCTTCCGCCCGCGACCTCGTAAAAGATCTGGCGGATGCGGCGAGCGCGCAGGGCGGCGGTTCAATTACCGGCGCTGACGGCGGAGACGCTTATGTGGCGGCGAAAATCCGTTTTCCGGACGGAGTAACCGTAGGAAGCGCGGAGACAAAGAACGGGCTCTCGAGCTGCAGGCTGGAGGCGGAGTCGGATTATGCGAATACCGTAACTGTCAGGATCATTCCGGGATCGCAGGATGCTTCCTCTTTCCTCAGCAGTTATCAGAGTGATACCGGGGAAGAGAGCGGCAAATCCGCATCGGTCGAGATTTCCTACAGCGGCGACCTGGGCAGCGGCGTGTCCATCTCCGACCCGTCGAAATGCGTGAAATTTGTCACACCGGAAGAACATACGAAGATCCGCGTGGGCAGCCAGCCGGTCCAGTACTCTTTTGACGGCAGCTCCCGGGCTGTTGATGCAGGAGAAGCCGAGGGCGGGGCCCCGGAAGAAGAGACCGGTGAAGAAGGGTTCACGGAAGGTGAAGACGGGCTGGCGGACGGCGACATTTTCACGGACGGTGAAGACGGCGATATCTTC
>CACZTA010000254.1 GCA_902783935.1 uncultured Lachnospiraceae bacterium
CTGAGCATCGGGACTTCACTTGAGAGGGTGTGGGGAGATTTCCAGTATAATGTCTATGTGATCGGGGGTCTCCTGATCTCCGTTCTGGCCGCTTTTCTGTCATATGCGGTTTTCTGTGCCCTGCACTACCCGGCGGCACTCACCGGTGCATGGATCGGGCAGCAGGCTTTTACAACGTATTATATATGTATGTCCCTGCTTCTGGCTTATGCTGCAACATTTCCGGACGCAACCGTGCTGCTTATGTTTGTCATTCCGATCAGAATGAAGTATCTGGGAATCGTGTACGGCGCTTTTATCGGCTATGATGTCATCTCACTGATCCGGTTCGCGGTAAACGGCGGCGAATACGGCTTTTACTGGCTGAATGTGATTGCCATTCTGGCATCTGTCGTGAATTTCGCCGTCTTTTTCTTCCTGTCAAGACAGAGAGTCCACCTGTCGAGGGAACAGAAGAAGAGACAGCAGGACTTCAGGAAAGCCGTGAACAGGGCGGAGGGAGGCCGGAAGATGAAGGCAGCTCCCGCACGCGGGAAAGACCCGGAAGAAAAGATTACGCAGGTGCGTCCGTACAGACACCGCTGTACGATCTGCGGCAGGACAGACCTGTCTGATCCCGATATGGAATTCAGGTACTGTTCAAAATGCGCAGGCGCCCATGAATATTGTTCCGAACATCTGTACACACATGTTCACATCACCGCGGAAGGATCAAAGTAAATTTATGAAAACACCGTTTACGACAAAAGAAAAATTAGAAGAGATCATTCAGGAGATTCCGACTCCTTTCCATATCTATGACGAGAAAGGGATCAGGGAGAACGCCCGCCTTGTCAGAAAGGCTTTTTCATGGAATAAAGGTTTCCGGGAGTATTTTGCCGTCAAGGCGGAGCCGAATCCGGTCATCCTGAAAATCCTTAATGAAGAGGGCTGCGGCTGTGACTGCTCTTCCCTCACTGAACTGATGATGGCCAAAGCCATCGGATGCGGCGGAGAAATGACGATGTTTTCCTCCAACGACACGCCTGACGAAGAGTATGTCTATGCCAATGACATGAATGCCATCATCAATCTCGACGACTTCTCGATGATTGACTGTTTTGCGAATGCAGTCGGATCATTTCCGAAGACCATGTGCTGCCGGTATAATCCGGGCGGCGTCTTTAAAGTCTCAAACGGCATCATGGACACACCGGGAGATGCAAAATACGGGATGACGGCCGACCAGCTTTTCAAGGCATTCCGCATTCTTAAAAGCAACGGTGTGGAGAATTTCGGCATCCATTCTTTCCTCGTCAGCAACGCAGTGACGAACGATTATTATCCGATGCTTGCAAAGCTTCTGTTCCAGCTCGCGGTCGAGCTGCAGAAGGATACCGGCTGCCATATTGCATTTATTAATCTTTCAGGCGGTATCGGCATCCCCTACAAGCCCGGCGACACGGCAAACGATATTCTGGAAATCGGCGAGGGCGTCCGGAAAGCGTACGAGGATGTGCTGGTGCCTGCAGGTATGGGCGATGTGGCGATTTATACGGAGATGGGCCGCTTCATGACCGGTCCTTACGGTGCGCTTGTGACGAAAGCAATCCACGAAAAGAATATCATGAAGCATTACATCGGCGTAGATGCCTGCGCCTGCAACCTGATGCGTCCGGCCATGTACGGCGCCTATCATCATATTTCCGTCATGGGGAAGGAACTCGCCCCGCTTACGAATATTTATGACGTCGTCGGCTCTCTCTGTGAAAACAACGACAAGTTTGCCATCGACCGCATGCTGCCGAAGATTGATATCGGCGATATTCTCTATATCCATGATACCGGCGCCCACGGATTTGCCATGGGATACAACTATAACGGCAAGCTCCGCTCGGCGGAAGTCCTGCTGCATGAAGACGGAAGCTTTGAGCTGATCAGAAGGGCGGAAACCCCGGCTGATTATTTTGCGACCTTCAGCAACCTGCCGGTCTATGACACGCTGATGAAGGAAGTGTAAAAAATCTGTCTGAAACAGGAAAAGATATGTTATAATGCTTATTGCGGATGAAAAGATCTGTCATCCGTCAGCCGGCGTGTCGGAACTGGCAGACGAAGCAGACTCAAAATCTGCCGGCCGTGAGGTCGTAAGGGTTCGAGTCCCTTCGCCGGCATATATGAAGAAACCCGGAAATGCAAGGAATGGTCCCTGCTTTTCCGGGTTTTTTCCGTAACATTTCAGCCGAAACCGCAGTCTACGGAGGCAGAATGCCATGAAAATCAGCTGCAGGGAAACACAGCACCTGATTTCAGCTTATCTGAATGATGAGATCAGTGACAGGGAATGCGCTGCATTTCTGGCGCATATAGGGACCTGTCCTAAGTGCATGCATGAGCTCGAGACCAGCTTTATGCTGACATATGCGCTGCAGTATATTGACAGTCATGAAAAGCTTTCCACGGATATAGGCACCCTTTTAAAGGAAAAGCTGCATAAAAGCGCGATGCGGCTGCGGCTGAACCGCCTGCTGTCCGTACTGATGTGGATCATGATTGTCACGATGGGGATTGCGATTCTGCTTATTTTGGCAAGCCTGTTATTCAGGGAATTCCTTCCTTCCGCATGGACAGATCTGCTTGAGCAGATTGAACAGGTATTGTCCGGTTCCTGAAAAAAGGAGAACTAATATGAGCAAACTGTTACTGATCGACGGCCACAGTATTCTTTTCAGGGCTTTTTACGGCATGCCTCCCGGCATGACGGCTCCCGACGGCCTTCATACAAATGCCCTGTACGGGTTCCTGGCTATTCTGGGAAAAGTGACCGATGAAGAAAAACCGGATTATCTCGCCGTCGCGTTTGACCTCCCGTCACCGACTTTCCGGCATGACATGTATCCGGACTATAAAGGGAACCGGACTGCCGCACCGGATGAATTCCGCGAACAGGTCCCGGTAATCAAAAAAATTCTGACAGACATGAAGATCCCCGTGATTACCTGCGAAGGATACGAGGCGGATGATATCCTGGGGACACTGGCCTGCCAGGCGCAGGAAAAAGGCGTCAGCACCGTTTTGATTTCAGGAGACCGCGACCTGCTCCAGATCGCTGACCGCGACATTGAAATCGTCATTCCGAAAACAAGAGGGGGACAGACGACTTATGAGCGGTACCGTCCTGAGGATGTAAAGACGGCATTCGGTGTGACGCCTGAGGAATATATCCAGCTGAAAGCGCTGATGGGGGACAGCTCCGACAATATCCCCGGACTTCCCGGCGTCGGACCGAAGACGGCAGCCAGGATCATGGAGACATATGGCTCTATTGAAAACGCGTATGCACATCTCGGGGAGATGAAACCGAAAAAAGCGATGGAAGCCATGCGGGACCATTATGATGACCTGCTGATGAGCCTTGACCTTGTTACGATCAGAAAAGACGCACCGGTCAGCTTCGATCCCGATGCTTTCGCCGCCGGGGACTTTTATAATCCGGACGTCTATGAAGATTTCAAACGCCTCGGCTTTAAATCGCTGCTTTCGAGATTTGAAGAAAAACCGGCCGCGGAAGAGAGCCGGAAACCTTATACCGTCGTCAGGACAAAGCAGGCGCTTGACCGCTGTATCGAGAGCGTACTTGAGGCGGACGCGGCGGGAATTGCAGTTGTATCAGATAAAACGCATCTGTATGCGGCCGGTATTGCCACGGAGGAGGAGACCCGGATTATTATTCCGGGAAAAGAGCTTCCGGAGACGTCAGCCGCAGAGGGACTTGCCGCCGTCATAAACTCGGGAAAACCGGTCAGCACGGTGAATGCGAAAGAAATCCTGAAACGATCCTCTGCCGCGGACTGCGGAAATCTTACTGACTGCATTATCGCA
>CACZTA010000255.1 GCA_902783935.1 uncultured Lachnospiraceae bacterium
TGCATCAATAACAGTGCCCTCACCGATTTCGGTTTTCGCGGAAGCCTCATCCCTGGTCAGGCTCATCGTACTGCCGGCAGCCATGCCGCCGCCGTCCAGGCCGGCAATGCTCACCGAGGCATTTACGCCGACAGAGGTGAGATCCAGCTCCGTTCCCGAAGTGACGGATACCTTGCCGGTGGAAGTGATTTTTGCGTTTTTGCCCATTGCGGTTTTGGCATCACTGTCAATCTTGATCAGGTTCAGCGTAGCTGTAAAGGTATTGGAGCCTGTCTGGGACAAAGCCCCCAGACCGGCTGATCCGGTAAATACCTGAGCAGACCCCTTGACGTCTGCTTTCTGGATCACGTTATTGACCTTATCGGCTTCCAGCCAGTCCCCGATCTTTGCTTCTGCTTTATCCTTATTAACCATCAGTGCCGCCGTAACACCGACGGTCCCGCCCGCCGGCGAAGCGGAAAGGGAGCCTCCGATGACACGGTTCGTGGCGCCGTCCAGAGCACTGACATTCATGCTGCCATATCCTCCGGAATGGGCATTCAGATAAACATTTGCACTGTATCCAAGACCGGAATCCACCTTGTTTTTGGAGAGGATCACAGCTGCGGATCCCGCCAGGCTGACACCGCCCCAGGACGCTTTCGCAGAACCGGACAGCGCTTCCACGTAGTGGTTCTGGAAAGCATATTTATTTACGTTTTCATAGAGTTTCAGAATCTTATTGGCATAAAGGTTTATCTTCGCCTGATTTTCTTTCTTGTCTTTTCCTTCTTTGACGGAGATCAGATCATCGTTGTTTTCCTTTCCCCGCATCGCAAGCAGATTCTTATAGTCATCTCCCGTCACTTCCTGCTTCTCGGCATTGATCTTCAGGGAGTCTCCTCTGATGTGTGCCCAGTCCCCGACTTTGGCAGATACCGTGTTTTCGCTCAGGATGCCGGCGGCAGAAGCGCCTATCCCGTAGTTGGAGCCAAGGCTCAGGCTCACTCCGCCTGCCCGTGCGTTCAGTCTGGATTTGTCGATCGCCTCGATGGTAATATCTCCGCCAAAGATCGTCCTTCTGTGATGCTGGTCGGATCCGCCGTCAATGTTCACGCTGGATTTCGCTTTGCTCTGCACAAAGCTGACCGCTCCGCCGATGGATATGGTAGACTTGGGTCCCGACAGGGCGCCGGATACGGACTGGGCCGTCATCTTGTCAGCGAATTCTTCGTCCATATTCTGGCTCAGTGTGCTCTTTACCGTGACAGCACGCTTGTTATCAGAAAAGAGGTCTCCCTTCACATCCACGACCGCACTGTTATTACTCTGTGTAATGGCTGCGCCGCCGGAGATGGAATTGGCATGCAGAAGGACGGAAGCTGCCGCCGAAGTCCCGAGAGTAGCGAAATTGCCGTTGTTGCCGGCAGTGACGCTGATTTCTTCGTTACTGTTTACGCTTCCGTCAACCAGCACCTTCGACGTATGGTTCGCCCATGTCAGGCCCACTGCCGCGGCAACCTGGTATTTACTGCCCGCGAAGAAATTGTATACATCATAACCAAGCCCGACGCCGAGCATGACAACGCCGAGACCATCATTAATCTCTTCCCAGGTACTCTTGTTCTCCTCCTCCGTCTCGCTGTCTTTGGTCTCAACACCCTGGCTGCGCAGAACGTTCATGGAAATCGGCAGGTCATTATCGGCATCCTCTCCGTCTTCCTGTTTATTCTGATTCAGTCTCTGGTTTATTTTGGAAGCGGTAGGATTATCCGCATTGCTGCCGGAAGAATCGCTCTTCGGCTTGACAGAGCCGTCCTCGTCGACATCGACTGCCCTCAGCACCCGCGCAACATCCTGGCCTACTGCAGACGCCACCGCGGAGGTATAATCACGGCTGTGGCTGTCAGCTGCAATTTTGACGCTGCCGTCGGCTTTTACACTGCCGAGCGCGGCATATATGTCAGAAACAGAGGTATTCAGAGCCACTGTCGCGCCGACGGCCGTTTTCAGGCCTACGTTGAAGGCACTTGCGTTGACATTGCTCTCTCCTTCTTCCAGGGCAGTAATAGCCAGATCACCAATCGCGCGGACGCTTCCCTCCTTGTAACCGGTGATCTTTGTGATGTTTTCTTTTGCCATTTCCGCACGGATGCTGTTGTCCAGCATATTCACCGCTGCCGAAGCATCCA
>CACZTA010000256.1 GCA_902783935.1 uncultured Lachnospiraceae bacterium
CCTGCATTGGCATGGGCGAAATCAAGGCCGCCGAGTTCATTCACTACCTGCTGTACCATCGCTTCGACCTGCTCTTTGTCAGTACAGTCGCACTTGATTGCAATCGTCTTGCGTCCCGTCGCTTCAGCGATTTCCGCCGCCGTCTTCTTAGCCTCTTCGATGTCGAGGTCTACAATTGCCACATCTGCGCCGGCTTCTGCAAACCCGAATGCCGTGCATTTGCCGATTCCTCTCGCTGCTCCGGTGACAAATCCCTTCTTACCATCCAGTCTCATGCTCTCGATGATTCCCATACTTTTACCTCCGTGAACTCATTTGAATAAATTATTGTGTTAAATCATTTATCAAATTGTAATTATAATATACCTTTATCATCCCGATTCGTCAATAGGTAGTTATCTACAAAAGAAGCTTTTTGTATTTGTATATATTCACAACAAAAAACGGCCCCCGGGACAATGTCATTTAGATAATAAACATTGCCTCCGGGGGCCGTTTTTTTTACTTTTGACAGATGGCTGCTGCCCGCGCGATCAGATATCTCGATTGAAAAAAAGACAGCCACCGCAAAAGGTGACTGCCTGTTTTCCGTGAGAGACAAGATTCGAACTCGCGACCTTCTGGTCCGTAGCCAGACGCTCTATCCAGCTGAGCTACTCTCACACTCGGTATAAATACCGTGCTGTTCAACAGCAAATAATATAATAATGCAAAACCCGTCTGTTGTCAACAGGTTTTCTGATCTCCGGCAGCAGTTTCAGAAAGCCTGCAGCAGAATCCCCGCAGCTGCAGCAATCAGGAGAAGCAGCGCCACGATCCGGATATTCTCTTTCGCATTTCTGTTCACACGAAAGAGCACAATCAGCCCGAGGCCTGCTGCCGAACAGAGCCCCGCAACCGCAGAGCCGAAACTGATGACACCGTCCAGGTAGAGCTGTGTCAGGATGACGGACGCGGCGCAGTTGGGGATCAGTCCGATAAACGCCGCCAGCACCGGCTGGAAAGCCGTATCCGCAAGCATAAGCGAAGACAGCTTATCAAGGCCGATCCCTTCAAGAAGCAGATTCAGGATCAGCGTCATGATGAACAGAAACAGCAGCACTTCCCCTGTGTGATGGAGCGCCGGTTTCAGAATTCCGCCTTCTTCTTCATGACAGCCGCAGTTCCTGCAAAGATCTCCGATCTCTTTTTCCCTGCGGGGATTTTTCCGCTTCCACATCTTTTCCGCGACAAGCACCAGATATCCGGCCGTGATGCCGATGATGATTTTTGTCACCACCAGGCGCAGTACATCCGGAAAATGCCCTGCATCCGAGAGGAGGATAACGATTGCCTCATCAGACGTGGAAAGATACACGGACATAAGCGTTCCCAGTGTGATCACGCCTCCGGCATAGAACTCGGAAGCCATGATCGAAAACCCGCACTGCGGGACGCAGCCGAGCACGGATCCGGCGAGAGGCCCCCAGTTTCCGGCCTTTGCGAGCGCTGTATTCATTTTTTCCAATGTGCGGTGCTCGAGTGCCTCCAGAAGAAGAAATGCCGTAAAAAGAAAAGGCAGGTCCTTCAGGCAGTCAAGCACGGCATCCAGAAAAACATCTGCGACCATATAGCTCCGTCCGTTTCCGTAATCCTCAGGAATCCCGATAAAAAGACTGTCATCCCTCTTATACGGATGACAGCCTTCTTGTTACCTTATCCTTTATACAATTGATTCATCCGTCTGTCAAGACCGGATGCGTGCTTCATGCGCCCGCTCAGTCCATCTCGCGGATGATCTTGCGGCACGGCAGGATGGATCCCGGACTCATGGACAGCTCATCGATGCCCATCTTGACAAAGGTCTCCGTCAGTTCCGGATCTGCGCCGAGCTCGCCGCAGATGCCGACCCATGTGTTATGCCTGTGGCCTGCTTCGATCGTCATCTGGATCGCGCGGAGCACCGCCGGATGATGGGCGTTGAAGAAGCGCTCGAGCTTCTGGTTCTGGCGGTCAAGCGCGCAGGTATACTGCGTCAGGTCGTTCGTACCGATGCTGAAGAAATCAACGAGTTTCGCCAGATCATCAGCGATCAGGACCGCTGCCGGCGTCTCAATCATGATGCCGAGCGGGACATCCTTAAATGCAATTCCCTCGGCCTTCAGTTCAGCCTTCACAACTTCACAGATCGCTTTCGCCTGCTCAACTTCCCATACGGATGTGATCATCGGGAACATGATCATGATATTGCCGTATGCGGAAGCCCTGTAGAGCGCACGGAGCTGCGTCTTGAAAATGTCCTCTCTCGTGAGACAGATGCGGATCGCGCGGTAGCCGAGCGCAGGATTTTCTTCCTTATCAAGATTGAAGTAATCAATCTGCTTGTCTGCGCCGATATCCAGCGTACGGACGACGACTTCCTTGCCGGCGAGCATCTCGGCAACCGTCCTGTATGCCTTGAACTGCTCTTCTTCTGTCGGATAATCACTGCTCTGCAGATACAGGAACTCCGAGCGGAACAGACCGACGCCCTGCGCATCATTATCCTTCACAAAGTTCAGGTCGCCGATGCCGCCGATATTTGCGTAGAGCTTGACCTTGCGGCCGGACTTCGTCACGGTATCTTTTCCTTTTAATTCTCTTAAAAGGGCCGCTTTTTCTTCTTCCGCTGCTCTCAGCTTCTTGTATTTCGCAAGCGTTTCCTCATCCGGATCGACATAGATGGTTCCCTTGAATCCGTCGACGATGCCCATTCTGCCCGCCGCTTCCTTCGGAACCGGTGTCTGGCAGAGAGCCGGGATGTTCATGGTTCTGGCCAGAATCGCCGTATGTGAATTTGTTGAGCCTTCTCTCGTGACGAATGCAAGGACCATCTTCTTGTCCAGCTGTACCGTCTCTGACGGAGCGAGGTCGTCAGCTACAAGAATGACTTCTTCCGTGAACTTGTTGGCATCACCACCGCCGCCGTTCATGTCGCGGATCACACGGTCAGCCACGTCCTTCACGTCTGTCTGGCGGGCCTGCATATAAGGATTGTCATCCATCGCAGCCAGCATTTCCGCTGTGTTATCTCCGGTCTGGGCAACAGCAAATTCCGCATTGACGCTCTGTTCACGGATAATATTCTCTACAGAGTCATCAAAATCGTCCAGGAACATGGCGTGAACTTCAAAGATCTCAGCCTGTGCCTCGCCGACTTCTTTTTCAGCTTTATCTCTCAGCTCAAGGATCTCGGCCTGTGCCTGTTCCTTCGCTGCATGATATCTTGCGATTTCAGCCTCCACATCATCTACATGTACTCTGCGGACGATGGCTTCTGCCTTCTGCATTTCCGCGATTTTACCGATTGCCACTCCTTTAAATGATGCCTTGCCGCTATAGACTTCCATTCTGTCTCTCCTTTCCGTGTTTCCGTTTCTTTTATAGCCCCCGCCCCGGAGGGCGGGGGATTAATTCAGTGTAACGGCCCTCTTACAGGCTGACTGTGAAATTGTCCATGTCTTCTGCATTTGTCAGAAGGACAACGACCATATCCGGATGGCCCGCTGCTGCAATCTTCTTTCTGTCGAAATGCAGAAGCTTGTCACCCTTCTTTACCTCATCGCCTTCCTTGACATAAGGCGTGAAGCCGTCGCCCTGCATCGCCACCGTGTCAACACCGACGTGGATCAGGAGTTCCATGTCGCCGGCACCGGAAATACCGATCGCATGCTTTGATTCAGCTACGGTAGAAATCGTTCCGTCAAACGGGGCATAGACATACTCATCTGACGGCTCAATGCCGACACCGTCTCCGAGAACGCCGGATGCAAACGTCTCATCCGGAATGCTCTCGCGGCCGACGACTTTACCGGCAGTCGGAGCAAGAATCTCGCCTGCATCGCAGCTCATGATCACCTTGTCGGGCACTGCTGCTGCAGGTGCTGCCGAAGCGGAAGCTGCTGCCGGGGCAGGCTTGACCTCTTCCTTCCAGATTACATTGGTGACGACAAATGCCACACCGCCGGAGATTGCCAGCAGAATGGTATAGACGAGCGGGTTGTTGATTGTCAGATAGCCCGGAATGCCGGTCACGCCGTAGGACGAAGCGCCGAGGCCTGTCAGCGCACCGAAGATCGCGCCTGCAGCGCCGCCGATCATACCTGCAATAAAGGGCTTGAAGAAGCGCATGTTAATACCGAAGATTGCCGGTTCCGTGATACCAAGCGCCGCAGAAAGAGAAGACGGAAGCGCGACAGCCTTTGTCTTGCCGTTTGCTGTCTTGATCGCGACCGCAAGGCAGGCGCCGAACTGCGCGAAGTTCGCTGCCGAGGCGATCGGCATCCAGATGTTCAGGTTGTTGAATTCAGCCGAAGACAGCATGCCTGCTTCGATGACGTTGTACATGTGATGCAGACCCATGACAACCGTCCAGGGATAAATCGCGCCCATCGCGCACGCGCCGACGGGGTTCTTGACCAGGACCTTGGCGCCCTGAAGAACGATATTTTCAAGACCGGAGAAGATCGGTCCGATCACGATAAACGTGAAAAGGGCGGTACAGAATACCGTAGTCAGCGGGGTAACGAAGAGGTCGATCATTTCCGGTACATGCTCATGCAGCCATTTCTCCAGCTTGCTCATGAAGAGAACGGCAATCATGACAGGTATGACGTGCCCCTGATAGCCGACCCGGGATATCGAGGCCAGCGTATAATTGCCGATTTTTATATTACCGAAGAGATTCCATGTCGGGATGACGCCCGTGTCAATTCCGAAGAAGCTGTTGATCGCGTCCGGTGAGCCTGCATTCCAGGCATTCAGGAGTCCGGAGTGAATCATCATGAGACCGACGACGGCGCCGAGGAAAATATTCCCGCCGAAGACACGCGCCGCCGAGACTGCCACGATAACGGGCAGGTAAGCGAACGCCGTATTGGCAACCATATCAAGGAAGCCGTACCACGGTGTTGCACTGAAGCCCGGAACCGCTTTACCGAGAGCTTCCACGAGACCCATCATAAGACCGGAAGCCACGATCGCCGGAAGGATCGGGACGAAAACATCGCCGATGGGCTTAAGAAGCTGTTTCCAGAGCGGCTGTTTCGCCGCCGCGGCTGCCTTGACGTCATCCTTTGTCGCAGCAGTCATGCCGGTAATGTCAAGGAATTCATCATACACCTTGTTGACCGTGCCGGTTCCGATAATCAGCTGCAGCTGGCCATTGGACTCAAACATACCCTTGACACCGTCCACATTGTCAAGATAGTCCTTGTCAACCTTACTGTTGTCCTTGATGACAAGGCGAAGTCTTGTTGCGCAGTGTGCAGCCTGTGCCACGTTCTCCCGACCGCCGATATGATCGACGATCTCCTGGGCACACTTTCGATAATCAAGTGCCATAGAGTTGCTCCCTTCATGTAAGTAATAAAATGGTTTATATGTTCCCCGGTCCGCATAAAGCGGACCTGAAAAAACGATTTAAAATGCCTGCAGAGGCGGATAACACCCAAAAAATGAGTTGTAATCGTTTTCATCCTCAATTATACGCAGAAGCGCGCAGACTGTAAATTGATGGACCGTCTAACAATTCCGTATCGATTTTGTGACATTTTCCGACAGTTATCCTCCGAGGAGGCCAAGTGCTTCAAACGCTTTTGCGAGTCCGTCATCCGTGACAGCCGGGCAGACCATCGAACTCCGCCTTTTGAGTTCCTCACTGCCGTTTGCCATACACACACCTGTCCCGACCGTCTCGATCATTTCCAGGTCATTCATGCTGTCCCCGAATCCGTATGTATTTTCCGGGCTTACGCCCAGATGCTCACAGATCCGCAGGATCCCGCGTCCCTTGTCGTATTTCCGGTTAATCAGTTCCCCGTTCAGGCAGGCATGCGCCGATACCTCCTGTATGCAGAACTGAAAATCTTTTTCCAGAAGTTCCCTGGGTTCCCGGAGCTGGTCATCGCTGAGACACATAATCACGGCTTTATAGGCCGGCCTGCCGTCGTACTCCTGCATGGGGCGGATATCCAGCTCTTCCGAAAGGGCTCTCCGCCACCGCTCGATCTCACTGTTTCCTCCCGCCTGTCCGCTAAGGAAATCACCGAGGTTCTCATCCCCGTACGTCACATCCTTCGTTTCCAGCGTACAGAACACGCCGTTTCTGTGCAGGACATCAATGACGGCAGCCGTCTGTTCCTCCGTCATGGGACAGTCAAAAAGCACTTCGTCCCTGCAGACCACGTAGCCGCCCGCTCCCGCCACCATGCCGTCGAAGCCGTACTTGAGCAGCGGCTTCAGCATCGCGTAATTCCTGCCCGTACAGAGAAAGACCCTGTGCCCCGCTGCCTGTGCTTTCCGGATTGCTTCCAGGGCGCTTGCAGGAGGGACATTACGTCCGGGTTCCGTCAGTGTCCCGTCGATATCCAGGAAGATCAGTTTCCTGTCAGTCATCAATTTCCCCCGGTTCCTTTCCGTCTGTTTCCGGATCTGTATAAGAAGTGATCAGCCA